>JAZLBY010000081.1:0-9847 GCA_045613965.1 Candidatus Scatovivens sp. | reverse complement strand
GATTCATCTATTGAATATACGTGGATATCTTCTTTAGCAATATACTTTAAATAAATTGCATAAATATTTGCTGCATACTCAATATACTTTTCCATTCTTGGTTTAGCAATAATATATTTTACTTCTTTAGGAATCTCATATAACCTACATCTATTCTTTATACCAAGCATTTTCATTCTTGGTGTTATTGCCAAACAAATTGTACCATTACCTCTTGATTCATCTGCTACAACTAAATTAGTTGAAAACGGATCTAATCCTCTTTCAACGCATTCAACTGAAGCAAAAAAAGTTTTAAAATCAATACACAAATAAACATTACTCATAATTTTGCACCTTTATTAATACAAACTTTTGTTCTTGTTTTGAATTATATCATTATTCAAATTATTTGTAAACATTTGTTTGTGTTCTTTTAAAAAATTTCTATTTATTTCAAACTTATATTATTCTTAAACAATAAAAAAGGATTGAAGCATTTCTTCAACCCTTATCTTACTTATTTCTTTAAATATTCAATTACTCTTTTATGAAAATCTTTTGCTTGTTCATATACACCATGACTATAATCATCATATATGTATAACTCACTATTTTTTATTTTACTTGCAAGTTCTTCTGAACCTTCTATACCAAGTGCTAAATCTTTTCTTGCACCAATTATAAATGTTGGTGCTGTTATTTTATCTAATTTATCATAAGCATTATGTGTTAAACATGCATTAGCTTCTATCATAAATCTATCAAATGTAGCATTTTTTCCAAGCATTCCAAGTACATTATAAAGTTTTCTATTTTTCTCTAAATATTCACCTGTATAAGATTTTTCTGCAGTATCAATCATAATTGCTTTATAATCTTCTACTTTTGCAAGTTCAATCCAGTTCTTAACACAATTTTCTAATGTCTCATTTTTTCTTGCAACAGTAACGACTAAAACTAATTTATCTACTTTTTCAGGAGCATTAATTGCTATATACTCTGCTATCATTCCACCTTGAGATACACCAACAATATTTGCTTTTTCTATATTAAGTTCTTCCATATGTTTTATAATATCATTAGCCATATCCTCTGTTGAGAAATTTTCTGGCATCTCTTTTCTTCTACTAAAAACATGAACTCTATAATCTTTTGCATACACTTTATACATAAGTGAAAATGGAACTGCATATCCACTTATTGAATTTAATCCTTCTCCAAGTCCTGGTATAAAAATTAGATCCTCATTCCCTTCACCAAAAGAAATATAATCAACTATTGTATTTTCATATTCTAAAACATCATTTTTGGCATTATAAAACATAACAATTACTCCTATTATTACTATGATTCTATTTTTGTTTCCAATACATTCTATTATCTTTAAATTCAAATGTTAGCTTTTCTTCTTCATATAAATAAGACAAATATGAACGTATTGTATTACCTATTAAAACATATTGATTTGAACTCAATGTTAACTTATACTCATCAAATATTATTTTTAAAATTTCTTCAAATATTATTTCTTTTTCACATATAGTATAAATCTTATCACAAATCTCCATTATTTTATTTTTATTAATTTCAATAAGTTTAGAAATATCTTTTAATGCATCTGTATGTGATGGTATAAATAATGTTCCTTCTAATGAACTTAATAATTCTAATGAATTTAAAAATTCTTTTACATCATATATAAAGAACAAATGATATTTATTAATTGTTTCTTCACTAAATATTGAATCACCTAAAAAATATACTCCATCATCTGTTTTTATTCCTATCATTTCAAAAAAATGGCCTTTTAAAGAAATTACTTCTAATCCATCTGGCAAATTATTATCGATCAATTCTACATTTGATTCTTTTGCACATAAAAATTTATTTCTTAAATCTTTAAATGGATATCCGCCATATAAGAATGATGTTTCAAGAATAGGATTTTCAGAAAAACATTTCTCTATAGCTGTTGCATATATTTTACAACCTGTCCTATCTTGTATTATTTTATTTCCACCAATATGATCAGCATTAGAATGTGTACTAATAATTCCTTTAACAATCCATCCTTGTTCATCAATTATTTTTAATATCTTTCTTCCTGCATCTTTATCATTACCACTATCAATTATATATACTTCTTTTTCATTTATTTTATAAATTCCAATATTAGTAGGATTTTTTATATAATAAGTCTTTTCTCCAACTTTTATTAATTCCATAAAAACACTCTTATCCCTTTATTTTAATCTATTGTTGATTATACCTTACGTTAGGCTCATAATCACGTCCCCAAGTACTAAATACAACATCATAATTATGTTCCATTCTATCCATATCAATTTTATACATTACACCTACTAAAATTAATATTGATAATATTATTGAACCAATTATTATAAGCCATCCTTTTTTACCTATTTTTTGTTTCTTTTTATCTTTCTGAGCATCCATACTCTTCACTCCATTTGTTTTTTGATATTTAAATATTATCACAAACATAAGTACATTTCAATTTTCAAATAAAAAAACGCAAGCCCAGACTCCTGAGCTAGCGTCAACCATACTTGATACAATAATAAATTTTTAACATCTTACAATCTCCAATTCTATTTGTTTTGAAAATTACTTTTCAGATTCAATTGTGCATTAAGGTCTTGGCTTGCACATACACTTATTCAGTTTTACTTTCTCTTAATTCATCATAGAGAAACAATGCATCCATGAAAAACTTTTTCACATACATATCCTGTGTTAAATCAAATCCGTCAAGCTGTCTTAAACTTATTGCCTCTTTGATCATTCGATATTCTCTAAAGTCATCTGCCGCTTCAACCAAAATATTTAAGGTCTTAGCATAAGCTTCACTTTTCAAAAAGAGTTGAGACTTCAAGATCAACATGATTGTAGTGTCTTTTTCTTCGATTAAATCATCAAAAGGATTACAATCCACGTACTCTGCTGTCATTTCAAGCAATGCACTTGTAAAAATTGCACGAAGTCTTTTGTCTTCAATACCAAAAATCATTTTCAAAAACTCATTGTGATCTTTATTAGCATAATGTTTGAGGATTACTCTGAAAACAGCTTTAAGAGCAATGGTTTCTTCTACTTTTCCCCATGCATCTCTTGGTTTGAAGATTTCTCTAAAGAGCTCCTTGTTGAACTCCTTTTCTTCATACAAATAAAGCAAAATTTCATCAGGTTCGAATGCCAAATATTCACCAATCAATTCGATGCGTTTTTCTGGTTCTACATCTTCAAAAGACTGCATAATTGCTTCATTAACAGCAGCTCTTAATTGAAAATTGGCTTCATTCGCATTTCTAATCAAAATTTTTCTTCGTCCTTCTGATCCACTTGCATAATATGAATCGATTACAGTTGTTAAATCTACGTTTTTCCATTGAGTACTCATACTGTTTACCTCCATTGTTCTCTCAAATTGGTTAATTTTGTAGCATTTGGAATCATAAAATTATCAATGTACCTCTTACATAATCTCCCTCCCTATCTATAGTTACACTGTCAATTTTATGTAAGTGATGGTTTAGTGTATAACACACATCCCTATTATATCATATTTTCCTCTATTTTTCAAGGTTTTCAAGCTTTACACATTATAAAAGCAAAAAGAGAAGGCATTATACCTTCTCTATACTTCACCTTTTTACTTACTAACATCAATTTCTGCAAGTGCTCTCTCTAGAGCTTTCTTTTTATCAGTAAGTTTCGCCCATCTTGCTCTTGATTGCCTAATAACAAATTCGCAATTTTCTTTTTGCTTTCTCAAATCAGTCACTTTACGTGACTTTACTTTTAAATCCATGTTCGAATCAAACAAAATTCTCTTAATTTCAGTTTTCACCTCTTTAAGTTTAGTATTATACTTCTCAGCTTCAGAATACGCATACTCGATTGCAAAGTCAGTTTCTTCAATAGACTGTTTTAGTCTAGCAATCTCTCTTCTACGCTTTTCTTCTTCACTAATCCGAGGTTTCTCACCTCTTTTGTTCTTTCTTCTAATACTTCTTGCTTCTTCAAACTCTTCTAACATTAGCAACACGCTCCTTGGGTATAAAATAAAAGTGAAACTTAATGTAAAGCTTTTTTATTATAGCAGGCCACTTTAAATTATGTCAACCGTTTTCACACAAATTTCACTTTCAATATAAATTTTTACTTTTTTATCATTTCAAATTAAAAATATTTATCCAGAATTTCTAATAATTCTTTAGATTTTTCAGTTTTATTTTCTCCAATTGAATCACCAGAAACTTTTAATTTAATTTCTTCATTATTATCATTAATAACAGAAATAGTTGAAGTTCCCATGTCTGCTCCAACATGATTTACTTCAATATCATTTTCAACTTGATTAATATATTCTTTCATTTTTACTAAATCATTATTTGATACTTTAGTTAAATTTTTATTTCCTTCTTTTAATATAAATTCTTGAATACCTTCTATTGTTCCAAGTTTATATTTACCTATAATTTCTTTATCAGTTTCATCCCAACTATAAATAGAACCATCATTTAAAATTGCCATTCCTCTATACTGTGCAGACCATGCATAATTTGAATAAGAACTCATAGCTATTACTTTTAATTCATCAACTACTATCTCATCATTAAGTGTCATACGAGTCATTTTAATATTATACATCACAACTACTAAAATCATTGAAATTATACAAGCGGCTAATGCCATTATTATTTTTTTCTTCATTTAATTTTCCTCTTCCGATTATTTATTTTTTATTTCCAATAACATATTATAAATTAGTTTTGCATCATCACTTAATTCATCATAATTAAAATCTTCAGATTTTTTTGTATATTTTTCATATTCAAAAATAAACTCATCTACATTTTCTTTATTAACTCTATCCTTAATAATAAACTTACTTATTTCTAATCTTTTTTTCCATAATAATACTTGTAAACATTGAGCTAATACTCTATTACTTAATGTTGTTTTTTTGTATATATCCATTATTACTTCATCAGTTAATTCTCTTGGATTTGTTACTACTATTTTATTTGATCTATAAACTCCTTTTTCTTCATTGCATAAAATAACTTCTGCATCTTCCGGGATAATTACATCATAAATAGTATCACCTCTATGAATCCATCTTAAGATTTTATCTTCTGTTGAAAAATTAAATCCACCCATTTTTTCTGGATCCATTTCACTTGGATTCCAGTTATCTGTTTCATTTACTAAATTTAATTTATATTCAAAACCACCTGCATTACTTTTTTGTCCATCCATAACACGCATATATTTTTTCATAATTATCTATCTCCATACTTTAATTAAAAACAAAAATAGTAAATTAAATAAATCGCTAACATATGAACTGGATAGAATAAATAAAATGCAGTTTGTATAAATTTATTTTTCTTACCTTTAGTTCCATTATACAGCCATATTGGTATTAATGATAATATTCCTATTCCTTGAAGTGGTAAGAAATATTCAAAATTTCCTATATTAACAATTACAGATTGTCCTTTGAAAAATACTATATATAAAAGTATTAAAGATATAAATTCCCAAAGCCAAGATAATTTACAATCTCTAAATACAAAGAATACTATTATAGTAAGTACTCCTGTTAATCCATAATCTACAAATCCAACAATACTAATTAATAAAAATAATAGTATTTTTAATGTAGAACCAAATTTAGATTTAAAACTTGTTGTCTTTTTCATTTTATCAATTTCATTTATACATAAAAGTCCAAGCAAAAGTGTAAAAAGTACATTTTGATGGAATGGGAAAATCCAAGATCCTGTATAAATTAAATTAAACGGAATTTCAGATATTAACGCAAATATAAATAGTCTTTTTAAATACTTTTTGAAATTTGATGTATGAATAAATCCTTCAACAATCAAAAATGCAAATATCGGAAATGCTAATCTACCAACATTTGTCATCCATTGATTACCAGGAATTATAGTAGCCCATAGATGATCTAATAACATTAGTATCATAGCTAAAATTTTAAGACCATTTGAATTTAATACTTTTAATTTTTTCATATGCATTCTCCAATTTTTTATTTTTTACAATATATAGCTATTGCTTTTGATACAAACTCTGCAGTACCTTCAGCGTTCTTATCTATATTATTTTTAAAACGCTCATCCATAACATACATTTGACCTAATCCAGCCAAAATATCATTTGTGCAATTATAATAATTTTCTGTTATATGGCTTTGTAATTTCTTTACTAAATTTTGTACCTCTTCAGAATTAACTAGAGTTCCATCATTTTTGCAAGATGCAAATTCAGCAAAAATATTATTCATCTCAATTTCTAAATTCTCAAACTTCTCTTTTGAATAATCTTTAGTTTTCAAAACTTCTTCTTTATAGGCTTCTGTATTTCCCCATTTTTCTTTAACTTCATCTATATATTCATTATTATTAAATACTAGCATGTCCTTCATTCCTCTTCATATTTAATTTTTTTGCATACTTTTGACAATATTGTGTGCAAAGCTTATCTGTACATTCTGAACATTTTAAAGCTTCATTAGTTAATTCTGAAAAACGTTCTGGATAAATCATAACCGCAACTTCCCAAACAAGCCACGCTATAATTGCCATTATAACTAGTGATGTTGCAAAAAATCCACCAATAAAAATAAGTGGTGCAAACATCATTAAATGATCCCAATTAAAAATACGACAAGTTGTACAACATTTATTTTTCATAAGTAATCTAAATGGACACCAAACTAAAACACAAATTAAATCACATACATAGAAAAATATTGAAATCATAAAAACAGTTATCTTATTTATTATTTCAAAATAATATAATAAACCTATTCCTACAACAACAATTGTCCATATAATAAATACTTTATATGCTGCTTTTGTAGTTGTTACTACATAATTTTTTAAAGCTTCATAATTAATCTTTTCAATAATTGGTTTAAATCTAGTTGCGAATAATTTTTGTGACCCTAATGCTAATTTATTTTTAAGAGGAACTATTTGAAGTATCATATCAAGCATCCAAACTCCCCATAAAATATGTAATATATTAAATTCTTTAAAGAAATTATTACCTTCTAAAATCTCAAATTTTTGTACGTCTTTATACATATATAACCCAATTATAAAAACTATAATACGAGCTATTAAACTTCTCATATATTTCTTTCTAATTTTTGACACTTTATACCTCTTTATAAATTGTAATTTATTTTTTATTATCTAAATATTCATGAGCAAGTATATCTTTTAATACTAACATTGCATCTAATTCACTATATCCATAATCGTTTTGTAACTTATTAAATAATTTTCTAATTTCACCGGCATAGCATTGTACATCAACTTCTTTTTGATATGTTTTTAAAATTGGATATTTAGTACTCCATGCTTTTGTCCAATTAACTTTTCCTTGATTTTCATCATTTGTGTTTTTAATTATTTTCTCAATTTTATCCATATCATAACCTCACCACAAATTGTAATTTGTTAATTTAATTTATATGTTGCAGTTAAATTTTTCTCATTATCAACGTTTTCTTCTACATATACTGTTCTTTCAAATTTAATATTATTTTTATTTAAACATATTTCTAAAAAGCACAAGAAAATTCCAATATCAATTTGATTATAATGTTTAACCATATCTATTGGCATAATCCCTCTTTTTCCTGGTTTTCTATATCTATGAACTCTAAGTTCATTTTCTGAAGCGTCAACAATCCATGGTTGAGTATTACATGCACTTGGAGTAAATCTTACAATATTTGCTATATCTAAATAATAATCTCCATTCCAAATTTCAGATAATTCTTTTCTTTTACTTTTATACATATCTTTTCTAAACTTAGTTTCATCATCTACTTTTGCTATTGCAATCATTATTACAAAATCTAGACCATCTAATTGTTTTTCTTTTACTTTACCAATACCAAACCAAAGAGTTCCAATATTTTTAGATACTAAGTATAAGTCTAATTGTTCTCCAATATAACCTATGTTTTGAAGATAATTGTCTTTCTTTTCCGAATACAACAATATGCAATACTCTTGTCCTCTTCTGCATGTAGTTGAATCTTTTACTATCTTCATTTTTACTTTTATATCATCAACTAATGGTTTAATGTTGTTAAATTCGTTTTCAATATCTTTAAGTTCATTCTCTGTTATCTTTTCATTTCCTATATTTCTAAATAAATGAAAAGATTTTCTTTTAAAAATCATCTCATATAAATTATTATTCATTTAATCACCTCAACAAATTGTAATTTATCTTTCAGTGGTATCTATCAATAAAGCTCTACAAGGAGCACCGTCCGCACCTGATAAATTCAATGGAGCAGCATTTAAAAAATAAACACCTTCTGAAACATCTGTCAATCTAATTCCTTCAAGCAAAACAACATTAGCAGATAAAAGTATTTGATGAACTGCCATTGGAGCATTTTCTGGTCCAACTGTTTGAGATTCATTTCCTAAAAGAAATATTTCCGATGAAGCAAATATTTTCGCTGCTTCTTCAGTAACTACTGCATCTCCTTTAATAAGAATTCTTTTTACTGCTTCTGGATTATATTTCTTTGCTTTTTCAATTATTTCCATAGCATTTTCTCTAGAAACAATCCCGTGATGTTCGACAACATAAGAAAATCCTACAAATGATTCTAAATGTATATCATCTACTGTTTTTCCATCTTTAATAATATGAAATGGCGCGTCTATATGAGTACCATTGTGAGCACACATACTAAATGCGGTCAAATTGTACAAATCACCATTTTTCATTGAATTAAGTGTCTTTTTTTCTGGTACTGGATCACCAGGGTATACTTGGCAACCAAAAACTTCTTGAGAAATGTCGTAAATTCTCATTGTTAATTCTCCTTTACAAATTATAATTTTATTATCTTAAATTATTAATCTCTTTTTGTAAATTAGCTAAAAATCTTCCTGCATGAGCACCATCCATTTGAGTATGATGATATTGAAATGAAATTGTTAGATAATACTTTAAAAATTTCTTTTTATATTTACCCCATATTATAAACGGATTATTAAAAATTCCACTATTCATTCCAACAGCACCATCTAGTTCTGTATCAATAATTGCAGATGTCCCAATAACCATACTATCAGTTAAATCTCTGTCATTACAAGTTTGAGCAACCTCTTGAGTATATTTTAAGTAATCCTCATTATATTTATCTAAATTATCAGTAAATAATATATCACAAGAACTTACTTCATTATCTTTATTTTTTACAATAGTATTTACAGCAATAGTGTCATACTTAATTAACTTATCTCCTACTGGAAGCATATAAAATTCTTCTATAGTTGATGCTGCTTTTCCTATACAATAATCTAACAACATATTAAATTTTAATTTGCTTTTTTTACTTTTTTTAATAAGTGGTGTAACATCTAATGTTTTAAAAAAAGTTACCATTGGATTTGGAGCTTTCATCCATAATTCATAAGCTTTTGCTCTTTTAGTATCTTTAGGATTTACTTCTTTCATTTTCTTTCTCACCTTTCTATAAATTACTATTAATCGCCTAAATTATATCATATATTTACATTAAATATAACATTTGCATATAAAAAATAAAACACACATCTATAATTTAATCATTATAGATATGTGTTTTTTATATTTCCGACAAACCACGTTTGTGATTTCTCCGCTTTCTTTTTTACTATTTGTTATTTATAGCTTCTCTTATTTTTTTCATATTTTCATTTAATATTCTGCAGCTTTCGTCAAGTTTTGCTTGATTTTCTTCAGATAATTCAAGCTCTAATAACTCTCTTGCTCCGTTACTATTTACAAT
>JAZLBY010000080.1:0-24524 GCA_045613965.1 Candidatus Scatovivens sp. | reverse complement strand
ATAACTATTTTTCACTTCTTCTTTATATTCATGAGTATGTTTTGGTTCTGCAACAGTACCATAATTAAAATAAGCTATATTCATATCAACTTCACCCTTAATTCCAGGTACTGTTCCTTTACTTGTATATTGCCACATACTCATATTGCCAGTATAGTCTGTTTGTGTTGTATAATGAGCAAGCCAAAACTTACAACTAAATGAACTTCTTGATAATTTTGATGTTATATCACTTTTATTAGCATACATCATTGGTTCATAACCTTTTGATTTAACAAAATTCAAAAACGCATTTGCATTCTTGGTACATTCAGCACCACCAACATTTGCACATCTTTTTGAATTAAAATCTTCAAAATCATAAACAACTGGGAATGTTATTCTATATGGAGCTATTTTCTTTACAACCCATGCAGCTTCTTCTAAAGCTTCATCTTCATTAATTGCTGTTGAATAAAAATAAATACCTACTTTTACTCCTGCAGCAACAGCTCCATTAACATTTGATTTAAAATATGCATCTTCATATATTCCACCAGATGTTTGTCCTCTATATCCAACACGTATCATAGCAAATTCAACACCACTTGCTTTAACTTGTGCCCAATCTATCTTACCATTATGATGAGATACATCTATTCCCATAGATTTTTTCCCAACATTTTCAAACATTGTTTCAGCTTGCTCTTGTGATACCGCTTGACCTCCAGTTTTTTTATTTGACTCACCATCTTCTTTAGAATTAACAGAAGAAACTTTTGATTTAGGAACTTTTACTTTCTTATCTTTATAAGTTACTTCCTCTTCTTCTTTTAATAAACTTTCATCAACTATTGTATCTTTATAAACCGAAATTACTTCTTCTTTAACCTCTACTACAGTTTCTTCTTTTAAAGCTAACTTTTTCTCATGAATTGCTTCAATAGAAGTTGTTTGAACTCTTTCTTTATATATAATTGCTCCAACAATTGCCGATAAAACAATAAGTATTAAAATCAAATATTTATATTTAATTGTATCTTTTATAAATCTACCAAAACTCATATTTTTTACCTCTAGCATGATTATATCTATTTAATTTTATTTGGTCAAGTCCATAAAATCCCAAAATAAAAACCTACCTTCACGGTAGGTTTAAAACATTTTTTATCTTTCATTATCTTCTCGTTTTTGATATATAGGTCTTCTTTTTGCCTTAGCTGCTGCTCGAGCTTCAATTCTTTCTTGTTTTTGATGATATTTTAAAACTGTTTGCTCTGCAATAGACATTTTTGGTTTTCTAGAATCAATTATCTCTTTAAATTTATTCTTTAATAAATTAGGTGCTTCTATTACTTCTGCAAATCCAATTCCTTTTTCACCACTTGCTTTAGCATAATTTTTTATTCTAGCATCTCTTGTATATTCATCAATATTTCTTTTTAAAGATTTAGTAGCATGCATTTCTGGTCCTTTTCTTAAATCATATGTAACACCAATTGCACTTGTTGGTCTTTCTTCATCACGATATAACATCGCATGTTTGATCATATCTTCAACATACATATCTCTTAATGAATAACCAACCTCTTCATTTTCTTGTGCATATCTTGAAAGCATAATATAAATATTAACATCTAATATCTTATCTAAGTCAGTTACTAAATCTTCTTTATTTATTCCTCTTTTATTTAATTCTTCACCTATAATAAAATTGTTAAATCTTTTAATAAATCTCGCGCTAACATTAGGTGTAAATGTCATTGGTTTAAAACCATTTGGCCTTACATCTCTTCTAAAATCCATTGTATATCTGTTATCTTTAGCACTATATTTAAATTTTAACATTGGTTCTATTTTTCCCATAATCATTCACCTTCACTTTTATAAAATTCATAATTATAGTCACTTCTTTTGTAAAAAACACTCTACATAATAATTATACCATAATTTGCAGGTAAAAGTCAAAAAACGGCCTATATAAGGCCGTTTCTTATACTATTTTCTTAATTCTGCATTTAAGTTTTTCTCTAATGCTGTTATTATTTTTTCCATTAATGGATTGATTTCATCATCTGTTAATGTCTTTGCATTAGATCCAAATGTTAATGAATAAGCAACACTTTTCTTATCTCCTAAAAGAGCACTTGTATAAATATCAAATAATTTTGCTTCAATTAAAAGATTTCCAGCAGCTTTTTTAATTACTTTAACAATCTCATCAGATGTAACATCTTTATTAATTGTAACTGCAATATCTTTATTTACTGTTGGATAAATAGAGATTTCTTTAAATTTCATTTTTCCAACTTTTTTAGCTAATAATTTATCTAAATTAATTTCTAAAACATAAACTGCTTCTTTTGATATTTCTGGATGTATTCTTCCAACAACACCAACAACTTCACCGTTTACATTAATTTCAGCAACTTGACCTGGATGGAATTCTTTTAAGTTTTCTTTTGGAAGTACAAAACTATATCTATTTCCATATCCTAAATAATCTAGCATTTCTTCAGCTACACCTTTAATAATATAGAAATCAACAGCTTTTTTCATTCCTAATCCTAAATAATATTCACCTGTCATTAATGCACATAATTTTTTATCTTCTCCATATGTGCCATCTTTTTTCCAGAATCCTTTACCAACTTCATATATACAAACATCTTTTGTATAATGAGCTTTATTATATTCATAAATTTTATAAAGTGATGGAATTAAGCTATATCTTAATGTATTTCTTTCTTCTGTCATTGGATCTGATAATTTTAATTCTTCAAATGAATCGTTTGTATATTTATGAACATCTTTATCATTAATTAAGATATAAGATAATGTTTCATTTAAACCTAAAGAAATCATTTTATTTCTAATTTCTCTATCTGTTTTATCAACATGTCCCATTCTCATTGGAGCAACTGGAAGTTTTCCTTTAATATTATCTACTCCATAAATTCTTCCAACTTCTTCGATTAAATCTTCTTTTATAGAAATATCCATTCTTCTTGTTGGAACTGTTACTGTAATTACATCTCCATTTACAGCTGTATCAAAAGCTAATTTTTTGAATACATTTAAAGTTTCTTCTAAAGAAATATCTGTACCTAAAAGAGCATTAATATCAGCTACTTTAATATCAATATTTTTAGGTTCTTTATTTGTGTTATCATATACAACTGTTCCTGTTTGAATTGTAGCATCAGCATATGCTTCTAATAATTTTACAGCTCTTTCCATAGCCATATATGTTCTATTAGCATCTAATCCTTTTTCGAAACGATTACTTGCTTCACTTCTTACTATTTTCTTAGATGTTTTTCTAACTCTTACTGAATCAAATATAGCTGCTTCAATTAATACATTCTTTGTATTATTTTCGATTTCTGTATCTAATCCACCCATTACACCAGCAAGACCTATTGCTCTTGTTCCATCAGAAATTACTATATCAGTTTCTTCTAATGTTCTTTCAATTTCATCAAGTGTTGTTAATTTTTCTCCTGCGTTAGCCATTCTTGTTTCAATTACATTTCCAAGTCTATCAGCATCATAGAAATGAAGTGGTTGACCACATTCAATCATTACATAGTTACTAATATCAACAACGTTATTAATTGGTCTAATTCCACAAGCTATTAATCTATTTTTAATGAAATCTGGACTTTCTTTAATTGTTACATTTAAAGCTTTTCTAGCAAGGAAAAGTGAACAATTATCTGTATTTACTCTTACTTCGAAAGAGTTATTTAAATCATCTCCTTCTTCTCCATGAGTTAAGTCTAATGGTTTAACTTCTTTACCATAAATTGCTCCTACTTCATATGCCATACCAAGCATACTTAATAAGTCTCCTCTATTAGCTGTTAAATCAAAATCTATAATTTCATCATCTAATTTTAAATATTCAATTGGATCTTTTCCAATAGGTGCATCATCAGGTAATATATGAATACCATTTCTATCTTCTTCTGATAAATATTTTTTATCTAAACCAATTTCATATAAAGCACAAATCATACCACATGATTCTTGGCCTCTAATATTTCCTTTTTTAATTGTTACTTCTGGAAGTTCTGCTCCTACTTGAGCTAAAATAATTTTAATTCCAGCTCTAACATTTGGTGCTCCACAAACAATACTTAATACTTCAGTTCCAATATCAACTTTGCAACAATGTAAATGATCTGAATCTGGATGATCAACGCATTCTAATACTTTACCAATAATAAGTTTTGTAGCAGGTACCATTTTTTGAGCTAAATCATATTCATTTCCAACTCTAGTCATATCTTCTGCTAAAGTTTTAATATCTAAATTTTCATCTAGATCTATATAATCTTTTAAGAAATTTTTACTTAATATCATTTTTCTTAATCCTTTCCTACTAATTTTATTCTTTATCTTGTCTATCGAATTGACTTAAAAATCTTACATCGTTTGCATATAAGTATCTCATATCTGTAATACCATATTTAAACATTGCTAATCTATCAATTCCTGTACCGAATGCAAATCCTGAATATTTTTCTGGATCATATCCATTCATTTCTAATACTCTTGGATGTACCATACCAGAACCTAAAAGTTCAATCCATCCTGTTTTCTTACAAAGTGGACATCCTTTTCCTCCACATTTGAAACAAGTAACGTCTACTTCATAACTTGGTTCTGTAAATGGGAAGTAACTTGGTCTGAATCTTAATTCTGTATTTTGTCCAAGCATTTTTTTCATAAATACTTCTAAAGTACCTTTTAAATCTGCTAAAGATGTATTTTTATCTTTATAATCAATTACTAAACCTTCTACTTGATTAAATTGATGTGAGTGAGTTGCATCATCTTCTCTTCTATATGTTTTACCTGTACAAATCATTCTTATTGGTGATTTTTCTTCATTAGCAAGCATTGTTCTAGCTTGAACTGCAGATGTTTGAGTTCTTAATAAATACTCTTCTGTAATATAGAAACTATCTTGCATATCTCTAGCTGGATGTCCTTGTGGAAGATTTAATCTTTCAAAGCAGAATTCATCTGTTTCAAGTTCAGGTCCATCAACAACATCATATCCCATTGATACGAATATATCTTGAATTTCTTCAATTACTCTATTAATTGGATGTTTACTTCCTCTTGTAATCTTTGTACTTGGAGCTGTAATATCAATTTTTTCACTCTCTAATTTTTGAGCCATAGCTTTTTCTTTTAAATATTTTTCAGCTTCTCCAATTTTTTCTTCAATTTCTTTTCTTGCTTCATTTACCCAAGCACCAACTTTTGGTCTTTCTTCTTGAGCTAAGCTTCCTAATCCTTTTAAAAGATTAGAAAGTTCACTTTTTTTACCAAGTAATTTTACTTTTAACTCTTGTAATTCTTGTAAATCAACGATTTCTTCAACCATATTTTTGGCTGCATTTCTAATCTCTTCGATTTTTTCTTTCATTTTGATTCCTCCCATTTATATATATTTAAAATTAAAAGACAAACAAAAAAGCCGTCCTAAACATAGGACGACTGTTATTCGTGTTACCACCTAATTTCATTAATAATTTCTTATTAACCTCATTATAGCTATAACGTAGCAACCGTTTGACTCTACTTATTTTCAAATCAAATGCCTCAAAAGTGAAATTTCAGAAAATAATATTTTAACAAACTCTCAGCGCAATCGTTTGTTTTCTCTGTAAAAATATAGCCTATTTTCTTACTTTGCTTTTTATTAACGGCAAATATTATGTTAATAATATAACACATTTATTTTAAAATTGCAAGAGCAATTCAAAAAATGCTTATCTACCTTTTTCTTTATCTGCTTGTTTTGTTTTAGCATTTTCTCTAGCTTCTAATTCATATTCTCCAGCTTGCATTATTATATCATCAATTGGTTTTTGAAAATTAGCTCTTCCTTTTTGGAATGCTGCATTAATGCTACCCATTTTTGAATTCAAATCGCCTCTCATCGCTCTATCCTTTCATATTAGCAAGTTCATTTACTCTAAACGCTTCTATTCTTAAATTTAATGGATCAATAATTGTTGATTGAACAACTTTAGCAGTATTAAATCTAGCAACAAAAAATCTTGTTATCTTTTTAAATACTTTTGGTTTCTTAATACTTGTAACCATAGCTTTATCGCCAACTTCCATTGCATCAAAAATAGATTTTCTTTTTCTTTCGTTTATTCTTTCTATTTCAGCTTTTATTAAAGCAATTTCTTTTTCTGCTTTTTCTATAAATTCTTTATTTGTTTTTTGATCTTCAACAGATCTTTCTAAACTTCTGTTTATTTGATCATCAATCTCAATTTCAACTTCACGTTCATCCATTAATTGTTCCATCAATCTTGGATCAAAGTGATTTTCTTTTTTTCTATTTTTTAATTTTTCAAATACACTTTTAATATTTTCTCTAACAGATTTTCTTACATTATCTGACTCTTTTTGTTTTGTTTTTAATTCATGAGTTTGTCTTAAATATTCTTCATTTAAAATCGAACCAAGTAAACCAGATTCTAATTCAACTTTTCTTAATACTAATTGTTCAATTTTACCATCATAAAATTCACTAAGTTCTGTTAAAGCTTCTTCATATTTAGCAAGTGTTTCTGTTACTAATTCTTTTGTTGTATCATAATTTTTTGATCCTTCTTTAAACTTAGGATTAATTTCTTTGATACCAATTTTTATAGCATTCATTTGGGCATTAACTTTGTCATTAATAGATTCTGTAGATATCTTATCTGTATATGCCAAACAAATCATTGCATCAGTTTTTACTCTATTTTCTGATTCATTATAAAAATTTTTAAGCTTTATACAACGTTCTTTTTTCTCAGCTTCTTCCAAAGCAATGCCTCCTTTTTATTTTTTATCTTTTAGTAAATTTTTTGCATCTTTAAAAGATGTCATTTGTTCTGATTCTATCTTTTTTAATAATTCTTTCATTTCATCAATAGACATATAATCAAGATTATAAATCTTATTGGAATATACGACAGTTCCTAATTTCATAGGCCCCTCCCTAATTATAATATAGTTATATATTCAAGAAAGCAAATTGTCAATATGTTATTTTAATATTCTATAGCTTTTGCAGCATTTCCATTAGTTTTTACTCTAAACATTTGATATATTTGAGTATTATCTTTACTGTTATCTAAGTAGTATAAAATTCCATCTGCAATATTAATTCTTGGTCTTGTAGCATCTATCGTAACTATAGCAATTGATTTCTTTCCTTTTAAATCACATTTGCAAATTTGTTTATTAACTGCATCATAGTAATAAATCTCTTTACTTGTAACATTATAAATTTCATTATTTACAAATGTTGCTACAGTTTTTAAATTTGAACCGTCTAATTTAATCTTACATAATGCATTCTCTGCTTCATGATAGAAATAAATCCAATTTTTTAATATTTGTATTTTTTTGACATTATATTCTTTAGCAATTTCTTTAACTTCTGTTCCACTTAAATTAGTAGAATAAATATATCCAACATTATCAACATAATAGATATTGTCATTATATAAAACAAAGTCTTGAACATTTGCAGCAGTTATAACATTCTCAGATCCATTTTCTAAAGATAATTTTGAAATTCCTTTTACAGAACCATTACTTGCATAGTATACAAATCCATCTTTAATATAAAATTTACTGATTGTTGTTCCTAATGTTTTAACTTTAGTTAATCCATCACCATTATCTTTAACTTTTTTTAGTTCAATTGTATTTAAACTAGAAACTGTTAAATAATATATTTCATCTTCATACATTGTCATAGAATAAGCTGTTTCATCAGTAATTTGATATTCTTTATTACCTTTTACTTTTATTATTCCATCCTCATATCTATTATAGAACACTGTATTTCCATCTTCTAAAACAAGCCCCATATTAGATAAATTTCCAACAGACTCTTCTTTCGCAAATATTAATTTAAATAAATTTACGATACCTGTTAATAATAAAATTAATAATAATGCAGCTACTATCAAAACTATTACACGTCTTTTATTTAGTTTTAATTTTGATTTTTTCTTCTCTTTTTCCATTATAAAATCTCCTCTTTTGAATTATTCTACATCATATAAATTAAAGTTTGTATCTATTTTGAAAGTATACATTCCAATTACTATTGTTGCTTCTGTATCAGTTACTGATGTTCCTACAACATAACCTTCAATTTGAAGCGCTTGTAAATCTTGTATAGTTAATGTTCTTCCATTATTTTGTGCATCAACCATCATTGATGAAACTTTATTAACAATTAAAGTTCTAGCATCATCTCTTGTTAAAGATGTTACTTGATCAAATATATTTGTATCTATAACTGAACTATTTGTATTTGTATCTATAAATGATAAGTTACTTTTCTTTGATTCAAAAACATTTTTTAATTTTGTTTTTATATCCTCGATAATAACTGTTTGTTGTTCTTTTGGTTGTTCATCAATGAAAAGACTATTTTCTTGATTTAATGAATCAACAACTGGATCAACAGAAAATCTTATTTTATTATCAACTGTAATTTGTGTTTCATTCTTATCACTTGAATGTTTAATTATTAAATTATTTTTTACAAGTCTTGCATTACTTGTTCCTTCTGTTTCAAAATCAACAATTATTTTTTCATTAATTGTTTCATCTTCTATAAAACTTAATGTTGCTTTTAATGTTAAATTAGCATCTTTATTATTCTTTAAATATTCAAATACATATCCATTTATAGCTTCAAAATCAACATTTTCATTAGGCTCTCTTTTTAAAAGTTTATCTAATTCATCTTCATTTATTAAAAATTCTAATCCTGATTTCTCGCCTTTGTATAAATAAGTTAATTTTACATTTGTTTCTTGTACTGAAGTCATTATAAATTCAATATCTAAAGTATTAGAATTTGGAAGTGTTATTGTCATTTTTTCAACTTCATCTTGACTAGCATAAATTTTAATTTCTATACCTGAACCTTGTAATAACTTAACATCTTCAATAATTCTATCTATTAATTCTTTTGCTTCTTCTAAAGACATTTCAATCTTTCTAGCAGCAAGAATTGATTTTAAATATTCTTCATAATTAACTTTTTCTTCAACAACTTCTGTTTCATCTGTTGTTTCTGGATTAGTTTGAACTAATATATTTGGTGTTGTCTCTGTAGGAATCTCCTCTTGATTTTCAACACTTTCTTCTATCGGTTGTTCACTTAATTCTTCTACATTTTCTTCAGATAAGATTTCTTCACCTTGAACAACTTGTTCAGTTTGAAAATCTACATCTTCTGCAGGAGTTACAGTAACACCTGGTTCTGTTGGTGCCACATTAACATCTATATGTGGTCTTTCAGTATTATTTTCTTCAACAACATTTCCATCTTCAGGTTGTTCTTCTGGCATATTCTCTTCAACAACAGGAGTATCGTTTTGCTCTGGAACAATTTCATTTTTTACATCAATAATATGTGATTTTGATTCACCTGTTATAAATTTGTTTAACAAATTATCATCATTTTTTAATTCTGTTAAAGCATTTACTAAAGATGTATTAAGTTCTGCTTGTGATAATTTTAAAACATATCCAGTTACATTAATAGTTGATGAATTTTTTGTAATACCAACATTTTCTTGAATTGAAAAATTTGTATCTGTTAAATTTTGTACAAAAGCTTGTGCATATTTACTAGTAGCTAATTTTACTTCTTCATCAGTAAAATCTATCTTATTTCTTTTTAAAAGATTATCTATAGTTTTTTTATTAATATTTAATCCTAGTAATTCTTTCATGCTATCATATTTTAAAGCAACATATTTATCTGTTACTTCATCAGCATGAATAGCCGCTTTATTTTCATCAAAAATAACTTTCATTCCATATACTTTATTACCAGAATAATTAAAATTAATATCAGTTGAACTTTTTAAATCAACAATATCGTTATTACCTTTTAACTCTATAACAACTTTACTTACATCAACGTCTTTTAAATTCTCACTTTCAACTGTTGTTGTAAAATTCACCTCTGTTTCTGTTTCTGAATTACTCTTTAAAGTTCTATTAATTAAATTTTCTAGTAAATCAACATTTCTTATGTTCTTATAATCAATTTTTGACGCAGCTGTTAAAAATTGTTCTTTATTACTTACTTTTTTATTTACTAAATTATAGTATATTCCAACAAGAGCAACCAAAGCACATATTAATAAAAGGATTAGAAATACTAAAAATCCTCTACCTTTTTTCTTTTCCTTTCTGGAATTTTGTCCAATTAATATATCCTCGATGCCATTATTACCCATAATTTTTTCTCCTTTTTATACATAATTATTATATATAAAATCAAAAAAAATAACAACAATTATTTGCACATTTTACTATAAAATTTCAGTCTTTTTTTATATAAAATTGCAACAAAAAAAGCGTTATAAAATAACGCTTTTTTAAAACTAAACTAATTAAAATTATTCAGCTGATTCTACAGTTTCTGCTTCTGGAGCTTCATAAGCTTCTAAAATAGCTTTTTGAATTTTTTCTCTAGTTTCAGCATTGATTGGATGTGCTATATCTTTGAATTCTCCGTTTGGAGTTTTTTTACTTGGCATAGCAATAAATAATCCATTTTGGCTTTCAATAACTTTAATATCATGGATAACGAATTCTCCATCAAATGTTACTGAAGCAACTGCTTTCATTCTGTTTTCTAAATTAACTTTTCTTAAACGTACGTCTGTAATTTGCATTGTTTTAAGCACCTCTTTCTTATCGTTTTGTACACTCGCATAAAAATTCTATGTACTAATTTAATTATACTACATAAAATCTTTTTTTCCTTCTTTTTTTGGCATATTTTTTATATTTTTTTCAAACTTTTTTTCAATTATTTTTAACATAAAAATTAATAGTTTTTTTGACATATTTTATCCCCTCTTTTTTAGTGTTAAATCTTGAAATTATGAATATATAATAGTATAATTGCTATATATTTTAGGAGGAATTTTTATGTCAGTAGATATTACAGAATTAAATAAATATAAACACATACATTTGATTGGTATCGGTGGAATTAGCATGAGTGCTATTGCAGAAACACTAAAAAATTGGAACTTCAAAGTAACTGGTTCTGATTTAAGTCAAAGTATAATTACAGACAACTTAAATAATCATGGTATCAAAACAACAATTGGTCATGATTTAGAAAGTGCAAAAAATGCTGACTTAATCATATACTCTGCCGCTATAAATGAACAAGATCCAGAGATGGTTATTGCAAAAGAAAACAATATCCCTCTTATAGGACGTGGTGAATTTGTTGGTTATTTAACAAAACTTTATAAAGAAGCTATTTGTATTTCTGGAACACATGGAAAAACAACTACTACATCTATGATTTCTGTTTGCTTTGTTGAAGCAGAAAAAGATCCATCTATAGAAGTTGGTGCTTTACTTAATGCAATCGGTGGTAACTATCGTGTAGGTAATAGTGAATATTTCATTTTAGAATCTTGTGAGTATAAAGGAAATTTCTTAAAATTCTTCCCTAATACAGAAGTAATTTTAAATATAGATAATGATCATTTAGACTATTATAAAACATTTGATAATATTGTTAAAACATTTAATGAATTTGCAGCTTTACTTGATGAAAACGGACTTTTAGTAACTAATGCAGATGATGAAAACTGTCTAAATCTTAAAAACTATACAAAAGGAAAATTTATTACTTATGGTATACAAAATCAAAACGCAAATTTTGTTGCCAAAAATATTAACTTTGATAATAACGGTTTCCCTACTTTTGAAGTTTACAAAGAAAACAAATTACTTGGTGAACTTTCTTTATCAGTAGCAGGAAATCACAATGTTTTAAATGCTTTAGCAACTGTTGCAGTATGTGATTACTATGATATTTCTTTTGCAACTATGCAATCAGCTTTAAAAAAATTCACAGGTGCTGAAAGAAGATTAGAATTTAAAGGTAAAATAAAAAACGATACTGTTTCAATTTTTGATGACTATGCTCATCATCCAACAGAAATAGAAGCAACAGTTAATGCAATATTAAATAAAAAATTTAATGAATCTTGGGTTGTATTCCAACCACACACATATAGTAGAACAAAAAATCACTTAAATGAATTTGCTGAATCTGTTTCAAAATTTGATAATATAATTTTATTAGATATATATGCAGCTCGTGAACAAAACACTTATGATATATCTACACAAGATTTAGCAAACAAAATTGAATCATTAGGAAAAAAAGTTTTATATATGCCTGATTTTGATGATGTTGTTTCTCACCTAAAATCTAACGTTAAAGAAAACGATATAATAATTACACTTGGTGCTGGAACAGTTACAAAAATAGGACCAATGCTTTTAAAATAAAAAACTATTAAAGAAGGATGTAAATCCTTCTTTTTTTGACTTTAGATCAATTCCGTTGTATAATACTTTTTGCAACCACTCATGACCTTGTCAAAATAATTTTAGAGAGGGGTATCAAAATGAAGACACGGTTTAACTATATAATGAGCAAAATTCCGCTTATCCAAAATCGGACAAAACTCATTATAAGCATGGGACTACTCGCGTTTGCATTCATCATGTATAATGTGAATTCGCATTCAATAGATAGCAAGCTCTGCTTAGGAGCAATGTGTTTTTCTTTCCTTGGAGATATAGCTTTAAATTGCACTCCACACGGAAAAAGACCACACTATCTCTTGTATATCGGCGCAGTTTTTTTCATGCTCGCACACATAACCTATGCTGACGCATATGGTGTTCTCATCGGCCAAAATGGACTTATGAATCCCGGCGCATTTGCTGCATTAGTTTTTGTATTGTTACTTACCGCTATGACTGTTTTAATCGCAATAATCAATGGAAAAACTCCTAAAAAGAGTATGATTCTTGTATTTTGCGTATACACAATCATCATCGGATACAACTTTGTAACAATCAGCTCCTATAGTTATAGTTTCCACGCTATTTCTTTTATCGGAGCACTTTCATTCTTGATTTCCGATTTCATCATCGGTATTGAGAACATTTTCAAAATCAAAAACGATACGCTTCGCAAACTCGTATGGATATTCTATCCTATAGGCCAAATCTTAATAATCGCTTGTCGATAATTTTAGGTGGCGGAAGACTTCTTCTGCCACCTTTATTTATTCATTTCTTTTATCATTAAATCAGCAAATATACCATATCCAAGTTTTGGATTTGAAACAAGTACATTAGTAATTGCACCAACAAATTTCCCATTTTGTAAAATTGGTGCTCCCGATAATCCTCTTATAATTCCTCCTGTTTTATCTATAAGATCACTATCAGTTATTCTTAAAAGCATACTTTTATTATTAAAATCATTTTCAAAATAAACTTTTTCTATTTCAATATCATATTCTTGAACTTTATTATCATTATTTGCAGCACACAATATTGTTGCTTTCCCCTCTTTAATTTCATCTCTTAATGCAACTTTATATTTTTTAGAACTTTCAATATTTAAACTTGTTAAATCTGTTAATTTACCATATACTCCAAAATCTGTATTTTTATAAACTTCCCCCACTGTCTTTTGTTTTAAAATAGTACCTCTAATTTCTCCTGGCTTTCCATCTTCTCCTTTTTTTATTGATACAAGTTTAGATGTAACAAGTTCTCCAGAATCTATATATATCAAACTATTAGTATCACTATCAGTTATTCCATGACCAAGAAGCGCAAATCTTTGTGTTTCTGGTTCATAAAAAGTCATCGTACCAACTCCTGTAGCAGCATCTTTTACCCAAAGTCCTAATTTATATTCATTTTCTGATACTTGTACTGGAGTAATATTAGAAACAACTATAGTTTTACCTTTTCTTAATAATTTAATTTCAACATTTCGTCCTTGAGTTTTATTAACAACATCTTTTAAATTATTAATATCTTCAATAGCACAACCATCAATTTCAAAAATCATATCTCCTTCTTTTATATCAGAATCTTCATACGGTTTAACTAAATTGTTCTGATTATTTTCTACTTCACTCATACCAACAACCAATACTCCATTAGTATATAGCTTTAATCCAACCACTTTTCCAACAGGCACTACTTCCACATTTTCTAATGTAGTAACATTTATATTTTTTAAATCAATTACTCCAAACAATTTAATATCAAGCGTACTAATAGTATTTTCTTGTCTATCTAAACTAAAAGTTTTTATACTTTCCTGACTTTCTATTCCAGGCAAAAGTTTAAAAGAAATATCTCCTTTTTCAAATACAATAACGTTTTCTGGTAGTAAACTAATATTTGCAACATACATATATATAATTAATAAAAAAATAATGGTTAATACAGTCTTAATTTTCATAAAACTATATTAACCATTTATTTTCTTTTTATGTATTATCTATTTATAAATTACTCTTATAGATTCTATATAAGATTTTAAAATCTCATTTTTAGCATTTCTATATTCTTCTGGTGATGCATATGTCGTCGTAGATTCAGCCTCACCTTTTTTTACAGTTGTTGAATTTTCTTGTTGAACTTCAAAATATAACGAACCTTTAGATACAGTCGAAGATGAACTTATATCTGGTTTAACTTCAATTGTCATAGTTTGATTTTCACTTGAATTTGATGAAATTGAATAAACCGCATCATTTAAATAATCATTACCAACTTTTACTTTATACGATAAAATATTTTCATTTTTATCTGTTGTCTTAACTGATCCAAAAACAACTTCTAATGCTTTTATTTCCTTTAAATTCTTTTTACTTGCTCCACTACTTATTATTTCAAAACCTTGTGAATTGATAACAGCATTCATTTTATAAATATTGTTTCTTTCTTTGCCAATTGCAATATAATAAGCTTCTGTGAATTTATAATCATATGTATTATTTATAGTTGAAATATAATTTGGATCATCTGGATCAAATAAACTCATTTTCTCATTATTATAATCATTTATACAATCATAACAAGCTAAATTCATATGATCATAAGTATATGTATAAAATCTATTTTTATCATATTGTTTATCATATTTAACTTCTTTTGAAGAGAAAGACATTAAATCTCCTCTTGGACCACTAATATATTCTTTAAAATATTTAGTACAATCTATTCTATGATATTGTGATGTCTCATCATTAAATAAAGCTTTTTCAATATAATAAATATGTTCTGGTCTTACAACAATTTCATTATTTGTACTAGATACAACCTTGTAATTATTGTATGTTTTTAATCCACAAGAAATACCTTGCATGAATGATACAATAGAAACGTTATTCAATATTTGTTCCCATTCATCATTTTGCATAATAGGCATTTGATAATCATATCCAGATATATATGCTGAAGCATTATAAGTTGACATCGCTAAATTCAAATTATATTGTATTGAATTTCTTATTACATTATGTTTATGAGTATAAAATGCTGAAGATTTATGAATCTCAGTAGCACCAGCAATTGTTACATCTTCTTGCTCAGTTTTATTTCCAGTTTCATCTAAACCTCTTAAATCAAAGATATTAACATCCTCTGAAAATTGATAAATTACATCATCTTTAGCAAAATCATTATTTGCTACTTTATATTCTTGTCCAGAAATCTCTACAATAGAAGTTTCTTTTAAATTACTAAATTCATCATCTAACCAAGCTGAAAAAATACTACCTTTTGTATAATATACTATTGCAGAAACTTTATCTAATTCATATTGTTTAACATTAATAGCTTTAGTTAAATCAGCAATAGCTGCATCCCTTCTTTGGAAAGCACCATCATAATCAGAATTACTTGCAGGCATTCCATGATTGTTAACATCTTGTCTTTGATATACTTTAGTCAAAAGATCTTTAATGCTTTGCATAGTATCTAAGTCAGAAATGTTTCTCAAATCTCTAATATCATTTTTATACATTTCTATTTCTTGTTTTAATACTTCTACATTAACTTTATTAGCAGTAATTTTTGTTACACCATTTACAGAATCATTAATTTCTACTGTTACATCATAATTTCCAGTTTCAATTTCTTTTTGAGCTTGTTCTTGATTAAATTTCAATATATCTACATTTGAACCATCTGCTCTTTTTACCTTAACATTAACAATGTTATGTGGTAATAAATAACCAGATTTTGAATAATAAATATCACCTTTTGTACCTTCTACAATAAGAAAATTATCCAATGTATAATTAACTGTTATATCAATATCATCTTGTTGATATCTTGCAGAATAAGGCATATAGTTTTTAACTATATTTTTTGTTGTCATTTTTGCATTATCTAAGTTTGTTGTATAAACATTATCTGTATCTGTATGATACAATAATTGACCATAATCTAAAATATTATGAATCTCTCCCGCTCCTAAATAATTATTTTTATTAGCTGCTGGATCATCATATACTGAAGATTGTGTCCATTCTTTTGATTTTGTATATAGTTCTGAATTATAAGCATATCCACCACTAACTTTAGTTACACCTAAATCACCTACAGCTACAGCATTTCCATCAGGATCTGTTAATACTGTTGGAACTCTAGTAGGAGCACAAATATAATAACCATCATACATCGTAAATAGAACCGCTGGAATATATGGTTCTACCATTGATTTACTGGCATTTGACATTCCCAAATTAGTAGCTAATGTAGTAATAAATACATTGCTTGATGCTTCAACAATTGTGCGCAAAGAATCAGATACCGTTGACAAATCTTCATTCGCTGTATTTATTTCAAACGCAGACATTGCGTCATATGTAGAATCTAATAATTTAGAATCGTAGCTTTTTTGTAAACTTAATGTATCTACTTCTAATTGTATATAATAACTCATTACTAAAATTATAGGCAATACAATTAAAGCAAATATTATTCCTACACCTTGTAAT
Source organism: Candidatus Scatovivens sp. (assembly GCA_045613965.1). Lineage (GTDB taxonomy): Bacteria > Bacillota > Clostridia > TANB77 > CAG-508 > Scatovivens. Next base: position 7,620 of record JAZLBY010000080.1, on the reverse strand, counting down.
TTCATTAAATACTTCCTTTATAATTAGTATGAACCATTAGCTGTACATACACCTGAATGTTGTGCAGCAATTGAATAAACATCACTACCAGCAATAGAATAGAATACTCCTCTTATTGTTTGTGACATTGTTTTATTTGTGTTTTTTACACTAGCAGAGAATATATCTCCTTCTTTCATTGTGTAAATTCCATTTTTCTCTAATGACTCAACTATTTGTGAAGTATATACTGAGTAATAAACGTTTTCACCAATTACAGTACCTTCAGTCCAAGCTGATTTTTTACCAACGTTTTCATCAAGTACTTTTACTTCCATTTCAACGTCATAAGAATTACCTGTAGCATATATTGTGCTTACAAGTTCTGAATAATCATCCATTGTTATTTTTCCTACAGCTCTAGCATTATCAACAAATTCAGTTGTTGCTGTAGCAACTGATAATTGAGATATATCATCTCCTCTTTCTGACATTGATAATAATGGGAAAATAAACATTAATATAGCTGCTAATAATATTGCAACTATTGTTATTAAAGTATCACTCATTATATAATCCTCCTTTTAATTTATGTTGGGTTTGATACTAATCTATAAATAATTACTATTTTATCTTTTTCACTAGCACCTGTAACTAACTCATCTCCATCATCAGTTACAAAAGTTTCTCCTGAATAAGAATAATTTATAAATTGTTCTTTAAACATCTTCTTTTGCATTCTTGCTTTATAAAATAGATTATCTTTGTAATCAATTAAAATATTATTAATATAACCAACTTCACCATTTACAAAATAATCTACTCTTGTTTTAACATTTTCTGTGCTACCTAACCATGGTGCTCCAAATAAATAATAATCCTCACCCGTTTTATTATACAATTGAGCTAATGAGTAATTTTTCTTGTGTTTTGGAGTTTCCATTTTAACAGTTGTAGCATTTGTATCTCCAACCGCCGCACGTACATCACCTTCAAGTTTAACGTCAAATACTTGAATTAACTTATTGTTAGCATCATAGATTTTAACACAAAAATTTTCTCTATAATATCTATATAAAGTTGGAATTATTGTTTCTGCACTAACATATCTTTCTGTACCTTTTAATATAGTTTGATCATCTTCTATTGAAGTAAAAGGATGATTACAAGCAGTACAATATTTTTCATCTAATGAATTACTTTCATCACAAGCAGAACAAAATTTAACTAATTCAACATTATCATAATATTTTGTTGAATCAGAATAAAATGCTAATGTATCCGCAGTTTCTGAAACTCTAGCAAAAAGTAACATAGAAATACTTAAAGCAAAAACTAAAATAATAACTGCAAATGCCATATTTATTGCATGTGTTGCATTTTCATCCATATTAGATTCCTTTCCTTATATATTATTTTCAATCCAAAGCGACAAAAGTCACTTTGGATTGATTTATAGTTTATTTAATTATAAACAATATTAAGAAGCTGCGTGCATTAATGCTAAGTTAGCTCCATCTCCTTGTTTTGTAGCATCATAAGATACTATAATAGCATCGATTAAACCGTTATCTTGGTTTGTAATTGATACCCAATATTGATGTTTTGGTTCAACCCTATTTCTGATTTCATTTAATGTTGTAATATATGGTCCAGGTACTGAAGCAGCTGGTACAGCAGCCTCTTTGTTAGCTGGATCTTTTGTGTTATTTACTTTATCAAAACGTACACCTGGTATTTTTGTTGGTTCATCTCTATATGTATTAGCATTAGCGATTAATGTACCAATCATAGCTTTGATATTTGATCCTGTTTGTTTTCCTTCAAAACTCATGAATTCGTTGTTGAAAGCTTGAACTTCTTGTGTTGACATAGATTGCATTGAGTTGTTGATTGTTGATTGAGCGCTATTGTATATAAACATACCAATAGCAATAATTAAAATTGAAATTAAAATTGCACCTGCTATTAAAAGTGCTTTAGAAGCATTCTCCATAACTTCTTTCCTCCTTGTTTTTCTTTTGATTTTTTATATTTTAATAACTATAGATAGTTTAATTATTCTATAGTAACATTAAAAACAACTTTAGTATTCTTTAGCTTCAAATGTAAGTGAAGCTATTCTTCCAGTTTTTTCATGGTATTTTACATCTGTACATTCAAATTCTGCTGTTCCGAAAGTTTCAATAAATTTGTCCATTCCAAGACCATATAAACTTTCCATTCTATAAGTAGTTTCTGTAGTCTTCATAGTAACATATATTTCAACACTTTCTTCATCATCTAAAATATAAAAACCTTTTTCATCTATTGGAATCTCTAAACCTTGATTATGACTTACAGCCTTATTTATCACAGTTGCAACTTCTAATCCATTTAATGATTCTTTATTAAAATTTTCATACTTTAGATTAAAGTTTTTTATGTTTATATTGCCTATTTCTTTTTCTTTAAAATCCATAAAACTTATAGAAATTATTATTATTGAAATTGAAATAATTAATATAACAAACTTCTTCATAAAATTACATCCTCATTATACCATTTCAAATTTTTTTTTACAATAATTTATATTACAAATTTTAATTGTATTCAGTTTTCCATTTATATGGTTCTTCCATATCTGTATTCCATGAAAACTTCATATATTTTACTTTACCTGAAGCTTCATGATATTCAATTTTATCGCATTTAAAATAATATCTATAAACAGTTGTCATTTCTGTAACATTTGCTTCACTCGTATAATTTCCAAAATAATCAAAATATTTTTTTGTATATTTTACTGGACCATAATAAGTTTTATCTAAATGATCACCATTAGGCATAGTTTTATCAAGCATACTATATATAGATACAACTTTATTTGTATTATCTAAAATTTTGTTTTTTGTTAAATCCTTAGCTTCTATAGCAGTATCTGGAATCTTATAAACAGAATTTCCAGGTACATATATTTCAATCTTAACTACAGAAGTTGGATCATAATCAGACATTTCATTAACACTATAAGCATTATTTGCAACAGTAATTAAATCAAAAATCGTGTTATCCATAACATTATAATTTTCAAAGCTAGCATTATAAGCTCTTAACTGTGCAGTCCTTTGAGTTTGATCATAATTTTCATTAACACCAGCTCCTGCTTTAAAAACACGTACAAACACAGTGATTAACAATAATCCTAATAATACTGATGCAGCCATAATAAGTGCCTTAGAAGCATTCTCCATAAATATTACCTCTTATTTTATAATTCAGAAAAGTAAATTTTACTTACCCTTCCGTTATCACCATTATATTCTAAATAATCACATTGAAATCTTTTGGTTTTAAAATTATATAAAGCTGTAGTCCATACAACAGTATTCCAAACATCTTTATTATTTTTTTTACCCAAATTCATTTTTGTAATTTGCATTGTATTTGAATATTTTAACAAATACTCTAATGGACCATCTGCTTTTGAATAATCAGTTTTTAAAGCATAATAAGATTTAGTTGTACCATTTGGAAGCGTAATAGAAGTTCCACCATTAGCCACCATATACTTACTTGCATCACCTGTTAAAACATTAGTTGTTTGAGCAGCAGCCATTAAATCATCTGTTGTTTTATATTTTGTATATTGATATTGGCCATCTTCTTCAATTATACCAACTGATTTTAATGTTTCTTTTTTATCAGATGTAGTACCAGTTGGATAATTGAATACTTGAATTAATTTTTTTGTATTTAAAGAATCATATGCATATACTTCTATAGTTTCTTCAAGAGGTTTCTTAATATTAACGAAAACTTGTATTTTGAACTGATCTCCATACGCTCCTCCTGATAAAAATCTTCTACCTTCAGCATATTTTTCGTTATTACTTTTTGCTTTATTTAAACAAGAAATTACATCAACACCATACATACCTGTTTTTTGAAAAACTTCATATTCTTTATTGAATGCTGTTAATTGTTCTTGTGTCATTATTTGATCTTGTGCCTCTGGCATAACACTAATATTACTAAAGAAATATGCAATTGCAGCCAATAAAATTACTCCTAATAGAACTCCTGCGGCCATTTCTAGTGCTCTTGCTGCATTTTCCATACTTACTCCTTTCTTCTATGCCATTGAAGACATTTGTGAGAATGCGCTTGTCATACTTGTCATACCAATTAAACATAATGGAATAATCAAGTAACCAACGAATAGTACAACCATCGGTCCAAAACCAATAATCTTTCCTATTCTAGATTTTCTATCTATCATTCTTTCGTTTGATTCTTTTCTTTTTTCTTGGTGATAAGCTCTTTCTGTATCTAGCTCATCAAAAGCTTCTCTAATTGGGATTTGTTCAACTGCAGCTTGTAGAGATTCAACAATTCTTATCAATTGCTCAAATGATATATCATTTTTTAATTCCTCTAAAGCTTCCCAAGGACCAGCTTCATAGTTGTTAACGCACTTACTAATTGGTTCTTTAAAGATATTAGCATATCTTTCTAACCATTCAAGAATCATTTCTACGTTAACCCTCTCAATTTTCATAAGCATTAATATAATAGTTTGGAATTGCATTACCTCATTTTCCATATCCATCTTTCTCATAATTTTTTGGAAAATTAGCAATCCTGTTGGTAAATAATATCCAACAATCATTATTACACAGGCAATTAATACTTCAAACCACTTAATATAAGATGATTGAACAATTTGAAGTTTGTCCCAAATTCTATTAACTACTGTTTCAATTTCAGAATCATTAATATTTTTATATTGTTCTGATTCTAAAATATCTTCTTGTAATTCTTCTATTGTTATATCGTAATTTTTCTCATATTTATATAAGAAATAATTATCTTTTTCTGTTGTTTCCATCGCTTTGGCTTCTTGTTTTTCGTTCATAGAACCAAGTAAGTTATAATCAGCTGTTGGTTCTGTAAACTGATAATTTATAGCCATTTGATGTGAAGCATATAATATAGCAAATCCAACAACAAAACCTAATAAAGCAGCTCCCATTCTATTTATGTAATACCACTCAAGTTTTAATTTTGATGCAGAATCTTTTAATAATTGAATTGTTTTTCTATATTCTTTTGTTCCTTGTTTTGGTATGAATATATCAACTATTTTTTTACCATATTTATTTTTATAAATTTTTGATTGCCAAGGATTTTCGATATTAACTGTAGTATTAACACTACCATTATCTTTTAATTTTCTTGTTAATAAATAACATAAAAATGTCATAATAATTAACGCTACTTGGCATAAAAATCCTGATGTACCATTATAAAATGATCTTGTAAATGAGAACTGACTAATAGCCCAACTTTTTACAACATCCAAGAATAAAATTGGAATTGCAGAAATCATTGATAGTGATTGGAACACATAATCAAGTTTATCTCTTTTTAATATTTCAAGTTGCATCTCTTGAGTAATATTATTTAAGTTCTTTAAATAAAGTGATGCACCATCTTTATCTTTTCTATCACCAAACTCTTTTGTTAAATATGATACTCCGGCAAACTCTTTTAAGTAACTGTTTGGAGCAATATCATAATATTTTTCAAGTTCAGTTTCTGGATCATCAGAAATTAAGATTTCATAAATCTTTTCAGCTTGTCTTGAAACATCTTTTTCATCATCTTGTGCTACTTCATAAATAGCTTCTTCAACCATGTTGTATTCGTGATAAGCATGTCTGATTTCAGAGAAGAAATCTAATTGTTCTCTAAGAATCTTATTATCTACTTTATCAACCATACCTTCAAGTAGAGTTTCAAGAAAGAAAATTTCAAAAAGTAATAATGAAGCCATTAATAAATAGTTATTAATAGTAATATAAATTACACCACCTGTTAATGGAATAATTATCATTAATGCTTTAAAAACAATTTGTGCAACTTGCTTTCTTGTTATAAACTCATCCTCTAAGTTTAATATTTCAAGTCTTCTTCTTAATTTTAATGCATATCTTTTAATAAATGGAAGTCTTACAACTCTAACATAGAATTTTTGATAAAAAACATCCATGCTAAATGAAGATTTCTTTGTACCCTCAACTAACTGAGCTACATACTTGGTGTTCTTGCCATTCATCTTTTGACTCATCATGTAATAAATAACGACAATAACACCAAATAAAGCACCAACGCCACCAATTAGGTACACTAATATCTGATTTGACATCTAAAAGTCCTCCTTTTAGGCTTTTCTAATTGTTTTATTATTTTTTAACATCATTTCCTGTTGATGGTTTTTTTACTTGTGCTGTACTAGCACTTTGTGTTTTTTGAGCAGCAGTTGCTGTTGCTTGAGGAGCAACTTTTTTAACAGGTTGTTGTCCTTCTGCTACTGGAGCTTTTTTTACTGGCTCAGCAATTTTTACTTCTTTCTTTTCTTCTTCTTTTTTCTCTTGTTGAGATACTTCTTTTCCATTTTCATCATAAACTGGAAGAACTGGTGGTTTTATACCCCAATTTCTTTCTAAGAATGCATCGAATGCAACTACGTCTGCATCATTCATATTTTCTCTCATACCTCTAATATTTTCTTCAGAGATAGGATTTGTAAGAACATATGAATCATCAGCAAATTCTAATACGTTATGATATTTATATAATTCTCTGTTTGTTTGTTTTGTAAAATATACTGTACAGTTATCGAAAAATTTATCAAATTTTCCTTCTAATGTTTTTTCTTTTCTATGATCAAATGTATATTCATTTCTTTCTTCTACAGGCACACACTCTGTTACTCTTTCGATATAACGTCTACCTCTAAAGTCTTTAACTAAGTGAATGTTAAAGTTAAGAACTTGAACTACCTGTTCAGCAGCTGTTTGCTCATCCTTGAAAACACCAGTTCTAAGCATTGAGTTACGAAGCGCTGTAACTAAGTTAGGGAATGTTTTAGCGTGGTGAGTAAACAATGTAAATTTAGAAGCAACTTGGGCAGATTGGATCATCCAAGATGCAACGGGGTCAGTAGCAACCTCACCGATGATATTAACAGAACCGTCAGTCTTCTTTTGAACGTCCAGACAGTCTTGTCCAGAAATAGTTTCAGTTTCACGCATTGATACGATATTTCTTGTTGGATATATCTTTCTTAAGTGAAGCTCGAACGCTGTTTCTGTGATACGCAAGTTCATTGTTTCATATATATTTTCAATCATAGCCATCAGCATAGTTGTTTTACCACAACCTTGCTCTCCTGTTAGAGCTATAATTCTTGCACCTTTAACTAGGTATTTTAAAAGTTCAATTGTTTCCTCTTTACCAGGGAATTTAATAATTTGTTCTAGTGTAGCACGTTTAACGTCGAACTTTCTTACGAAGAATGCCCAAGTTTCGCACATGCTTGGTCTAACAACAACGACACGAGAACCGTCTTTCATTTCATTGATTTTAAAACCGTTTGTATCAGATAACTGACCAGGGTTATTATATTTATAAATATTTTGACATACTCTCTTTAATTCAGATTCTGTACCAAATGATAAGAATGCTAAACGAATTGATTTACCTTGGAAGAATATCCAAATCGCATCGCAGGCTCTTGGAATTTTTGATTCCATAGCTTGTTTTAAGTAGTCACCATCAGTTTGAGCAACTTGGCTTAAGAATGATTCTGGAAGA
>JAZLBY010000079.1:0-12683 GCA_045613965.1 Candidatus Scatovivens sp. | reverse complement strand
TCCTAAGAGAAACAAGGGCCTTAAGCCTGCAAATTTGAGGGCGCTTATCGCATAAGATTCTGCCATGTGACAAAGCAAAACCACAGCAACCGCCGTCTGGACAATTCCAGATGGCGGTTTCCATTTTACATAATATTTAGTAAAAAGCTTGAAAAATATGCTATTTTATAATATAATTACACAAGTTATTTTAGAAATAATAAAGGAGAAGAATTATGAAAGCTATAGAAATTAGAAACAAATACTTAAACTTTTTCAAAAATCATGGACATAGTGTGATTCCATCAGCACCAGTAATTCCTGAAAATGATCCATCTGTATTATTTACAACAGCTGGAATGCAACCATTAGTACCATATCTATTAGGTCAAAAACATCCTGCTGGAACACGTTTAACAGATTTCCAAAAATGTGTTAGAACAAACGATATAGATGAAGTAGGAGATAATAGACACTTAACATATTTTGAAATGTTAGGAAACTGGTCATTAGGTGATTACTTTAAAGAAGAATCAATTGCAATGAGTTATGAATTTTTAACAAAAGAATTAGAAATTCCTGCAGAAAAATTATCAGTAACATGTTTTGCTGGTGATGAAGACTGTGGAAGAGACGAAGTTGCATATGCTGCTTGGAGAAAAGCTGGTATACCAGATGAAAGAATTTATTTCTTTGGAAAAGATGATAACTGGTGGATTGCTGGAGAAGAAGGACCTTGTGGACCTGATACAGAAATGTTCTATGATACTGGAAAAGAAAAATGTTCAGAAGAATGTAACCCATCTTGTGGATGCGGAAAATATGTTGAAATCTGGAATAACGTTTTCATGGAATTCTATAAAGACAAAAATGGATATTCAAAATTATCTCAACAAAATGTTGATACAGGTTTAGGTCTTGAAAGAATGGCTATGCTTTTACAAGGTAAAGAAACTCCTTTTGAAATAGAATTATTTGCTCCTGTTATGGACAAATTAGTTGAATTACAATCTAAAGATTTAATTCAAAGCAGAAGAATTGTAGCAGAACATTTACGTTCAAGTATGATGATTATCAATGATGGTGGAAGACCAAGTAATGTTGATAGAGGATATATCTTAAGAAGATTATTAAGAAGAATGACAAGACACTTAAATAAATTAGAAATTAATTTAGATGAACTTGCATCAATTATTGATATCTCTATTGATAGTTTAAAAGAATTATATCCAGAACTTGATAGTAACAGAAATACAATTAAAGATGTTATTATTGAAGAAAAAAATAAATTTATGAAAACTCTTCAAAATGGTGAAAGAGAATTCGAAAAAGTTGCCAATAGAACAAAAAATGCAGGAAAAACAGTTCTTGATACACAAGCTGTATTTAACTTATATGAAACTTATGGATTCCCACCAGAAATGACAGAAGAGTTAGCTCAAGAACAAGGATTAAAAGTTGATATGTCTGATTATCAAAGATTATTCGAAGAACATCAAGCAAAATCAAGACTTGGTAGTGAGCAAAAATTCAAAGGTGGTTTAGCATCAAGTGGAGAAATGGAAACAAAATATCATACAGCAACTCACCTTTTAAATGCAGCATTAAAAGTTGTATTAGGTGATCATGTTCATCAAAAAGGAAGTAACATTACTGCTGAAAGAATGAGATTTGACTTTTCACATCCAGCTAAAATGACTGATGAAGAAAAACAAAAAGCAGAAGATTTAGTAAATGAATATATTGCTAAAGATATTCCAGTTGAAAAAATGGAAATGAATAAAGAAGAAGCTATTGCTTTAGGAGCTGAAGCAATGTTCTTAGATAAATATGGTGATATAGTTACAGTTTATAAAATCGGTGATTTCTCAATAGAATTATGTGGAGGACCTCACGTAGAAAGAACTGGAGAATTAGGACACTTTAAAATCAAAAAAGAAGAAGCATCTTCATCTGGAGTAAGAAGAATAAAAGCAATTCTTGAATAAAAAAGTAATAAGAAGCAATTAAATTTGCTTCTTATTTTTTTGAAAAATGTATTTTATTAAATTACATAAAATTCTATTGCAAAAGCGCTATTTTATATGTAAAATATAGATAAGTAGATTGTAAAATATCGGTTTTTATGATATAATATAATTAAGGAAATACGTGAAAAATAAAGGATTGGAGAGATTGTTATGTCAAATAAATATGGTAATTTTTTAACAATGTTTTTAGTTGTATTAATAGTTGCAATATTAGGTATATTAGGATATTTTGTATATGATATGCTTCATTCGCAATCAGTAAATACAAATGCACAAACTGCGCTTGAGCAATTTGAACAAGCAACAGCTGCTGCAAAAAAAGAAAATTCAAATTTATCAACATCTAAAGAGGGAGAAAAAGAGAAACAAAATGTTGTTAACACAACAAATACAGAAAATACAACAAGAATTCCTGCTGTAGATGTAACAAATACAACTAATGATACATCTTTACAAGATAAATTAAATGCGTTTGATCAATATTTAAATGAATCACAACCTACAGAACCAGAAAATACAGAACCAGAAAAAGTATATATGGAAGATTATGAAGTTTTAGGTAGAATTGAAATACCAAAAACAAAAGTAGATTATCCAGTACTTGAAAACGTAACAAAAAGAAGTTTAGAGATTGCTGTTGGATATGCTTATGGACCTGGTTTAAATCAAGTTGGTAATACAACAATATTTGGACATAACTATAGAAATGGATTATTTTTCTCAAATAATAAAAAATTATCAAATGGAGATAAAATATATATAACAGATGCTAGTGGTGAAAAAGTAACATATGTTATTTATCATATTTATCAAACAACACCAAATGATGCTTCATATATGCAAAGAGAAACAAATGGAAGAAGAGAAATATCTCTTCAAACATGTACAGATGATAGTTCAGGAAGAATTATTATATGGGCAGCAGAACAAGGATCAGAAATACAACAATAAAAAATATGGACCTTCAAAAAAGAAGGTCCTTTTTGTATGTAAAAAAAATAGCTACTATAAAAAGTAGCTATTAAAAATTAATCTCCAAATATTTTAATAATTAAGTTTTTTATAAATCCTAAAATACCTTTACAAACATCAAAGAATGATGATGGTATTACAGGTAAGTTTTCTTTATTAAAATCTGAATCTGTACTAGTATCGACTTCAGATATATCTATTTTTGTAAAAATATTATCTTGCTCTAATTGAGAATTAAGTTGTTTTTGAGTTGCTTGATCCATTATAGCATAATTCATAATTAATTCTTCTTTAGATTTCTTTTTTGTAGCCCAATAATTAGAATGTAAAAGAGAAAGTAAGGCTAATGTTTTATCATTAAGTTTTTCTTCACCAATTGTCTTTGTCATAGTAAATTCATAATCTAAAGAACAATTATCATAAAAAAACATAATTAGTTTTTTTGGAATTTTATCAACATAGACTTTATCCATGTGTCTTAATACTTCTAATATTTCGCTATATACTTGACGTTGTTCTAATGAAATAACCATATTTTTCTCCTTATTAATTATATCTTCTGCAATTCTATCTTTCTTTCGTTTAAACATGTATATCAACCTCTTTATGAGAATGTATAACTTTATTTTATCTTATATCATCGTCATGATCAGATCTTTCGTTTGTATGATCTTGAATATTTTTCTCTCCAGCAAATTCTAATTCTTCAACTTCCATACCCATAATAGTTTCTTTTGGTTCACGGGCTTTTCTTAATTCATTCATAGCTTCTTCTTGTTCTTTTTCAGAAACTAAGTTGTTTTCAACATCTTCTATAGATATATTTAAATCAGATTTTTGTTTTCCATGAACTTCTGCAATTGTTTGAACTAAATCATGAGAAGTACCGTGTTTAAAAACTTCTTTTATTTTATCCATTATTTCAGGTTTGTTTCTATCTTTTTCTGCCATAGGTATAATTCTCCTTATAAATCAGTTTATACGTAAATTATAGCATTAAGAATTTTACTATACAATAATTGTAATCAAAATGAGAAATATGAGATAATAAAGAAATTTTAGGCAAAAAAAAGATCAATCTTTCGATTGATCTTTTGGCTGGGCTGGATAGATTCGAACTATCGAAATGCCAGAGTCAAAGTCTGGTGCCTTACCGCTTGGCTACAGCCCAATATATGGGGTGGAAGATGGGACTCGAACCCACGGTCTTCAGTGCCACAAACTGACGCGTTAACCAACTACGCTACATCCACCATGTTGTATCGATTCACACAACGCTATTTTATTTTAAAACAAAAAAGGCGTTTTGTCAATCAATTTTTATAAAAAAAATAAAATAATTTATACAGATTAATAAAAGGGTGGAGACAACCCCTCTAGATTAGCTCTAGAAAAGGTTGCCTCCGGTTCAAGAATAGGATGATGTGAGGTTATTTCTTGTTGATAAGACCGATAAAGAATCGCATGAATTTGACGATACTTACGCCACCGACAGAACTTTTGATCAGTTCATAATATTTCCATTCCTGGAACTCATTGTAGAGGTCAGCAGGGCTGACTAACTGTTTGTGTTCTTGGTCCAAGATGGCGATGAGAGTGTCGATGTTGATAAATCCTACGTTTCCTTTTGCGGCCAGGCTGTGAGCAAGCCGTACGACATTCGGGGTGTTGATAGAGTCGAACTCAAAACCACAGCAGAATGCGTTTGCCTTATCCATAGCGGTGGGCTCTCCAGTCAGTTCATCCAAATAGTTGTAATACTCCTGAATCTGATTGTGAAGAGCTGCGGAAAGCTTTTCGGATTTAGTTGCGGTCAGATTGGGGGCATAAACAGTGGATTCCTTGTACGCCTTGATAATGGCGTTCTGGGTACGAGCGTCGAGAATCGAAAACTCGATGGTCTTGGGGAGCTTCTCGCCAGGTATTTTAAGGACAAGCTTGTCATCCAGAATTGCAGATGTTGTCTTTTTCATAATCGTAATCTCCTTTGCAATGTCATTCTTGATATTTTAATCTTTACCGTGACTTAGCCAGTTAGCTATAGAGTCCATAAGTACAAGATTAATTTTTTTCAAAGTACAGTGTTACTTTACATAACGTACATTTGATATTATAACACGTTTTTGTAATAAAGTCAAAAGGGTATATAAAAGAGGTATTAAAATAAATGAACACTTTAAAATTAAAGGATACATAATATTTTTAGTGATAAAAAGTTTGTGAATTTTTATAGAAAAATGGTGACAAAAGGTACATCTATTGTTATACTAATTATGTTGCGAAAAATGTTGAAAAATGTTTTTTTAAAAAAGTGATAAGGGATAAGCTTATGAATATACTATTAGAGAAAATTAAAAGTAGTATCATGAATAATTGGCAAACGAAACTTATTATTTTTTCAATATGTGTAGCTATTATTTTTATGATATCACTAATTAATTTTGTGATTGAGTTTAAAAGAAATAATATAGATATAATGTATGCAATTCGTGGCATTGTTATGGAAGATGATGCTAGATATTATAAAAAACCAAAAGAATCTAGATGGCAATTAATTGATGAATTAAATAAAGGCGATAATGCTTATATTGTTGATGAGATAAAGACAGAAGATGGCAAAAATTGGTATAAAATAAAATCTGGTAGAAAAGTTGGATATATATTAAAAGAAAATGTTGATTATTATGAATTAAATCAAAAAGATGAATATGTATTAATGGCTGATGTATCAAAATTTAATAAGTTACAAAAAAACTTTAAAACTAAAGAAGATTTTGAATATTTTATACTAAAATATGATTTTAATTATGTATATATAAGAGCTGGTGGAAGGGGATACGGAGAAGAAGGAAACTTCTATACAGATCCTGACTTTAAAATGTATATAGAAGCTTGTGATTATTTAGGTATTCCATACGGATTTTACTATATAGATGAAGCTTTAAATTCAGAAGAAGTGGATGAAGAAGTTGCGTTTATGTATAATTTTATTAAAGAAAATGCAACAATAAATAATGTTCTTCCATTAGTAATTGATATTGAAAAATATGATAACGGTATTAAATCGAGAACTAGAGATATTTGGGAAGAAAGAAAATATTTAGCACAAGAACTAGTTGATAAGTTTAATAGTAAAGGAATTAGTTCAATAATTTATTCTAATGCAAGAATAGCAAATGAATATTTATATGAAGTAAATGCTTGTTTTTGGCTTGCTTATTATGATAGAGAAAATAAAGTTCCGACAAAATGGTATACAGAAGTAGAAGATGAGGAACCAGTAAAAAATGAAATATTAATGGATAAGATGATTGCATGGCAATTTTCAGAAACAGGTGCAGGAAAAGAAATTGATTATAAATTAGATTTAAATTTAGTAAAGAATGATTTCTTTATTGAATTTATTAGAAAAAATACAAAAGATGAGTAAGAGTTAAATACGGAGGAAAAATGAAATTAAATAGATTATTTATCAAAGTACTAGCAATATTACTTTGCTTAGTACAAGGACTTTTTGTGGGTAATTTTGCCCCTAAGGTTAAAGCAGTAGAAGGAGAATTGGTAAATAGTAGTACTACTAAAGATAAAAAGATTGATGTTTATTCAGAAGCAGCAATTTTGATAGAAAAAGAAACAGGAAAAATATTATATGAAAAAAATATAGATAAAAGAATGTATCCAGCTAGCACAACAAAGATATTAACAGCAATATTGGCAATAGAAAATTGCGAATTAGATGATATTGCTACTGCTAGTAAAGAAGCTGTAAGAAGTGTAAAAACAGGATATAGTACTGCAGCAATTCAAGTTGGTGAGAGTTTTACAGTAGAGGAATTATTAAAAGTATTAATGGTTCATTCTGCAAATGAAGCTGGTAATATTTTAGCAGAACATATTTCAGGATCAGTAGAAGAATTTGCAAAATTAATGAATATAAAAGCCAGAGAAATTGGATGTACAGGATCAAATTTTGTTAATCCACATGGAGCTCATGAAGATAATCATTATACAACAGCAAATGATTTAGCTTTAATTGGAAGATATGCAATGCAAAACAGTACATTTAGAAAGATTGTTTCAACAATGGAGTGTAGTCTTCCTAATACTGAATTATGGACAAATGAAGATTCTTTGAAATATGGAGAAAGAAAGTTTTATAATACAAATGATTTAATGCTTTCTAATAGTAAATATTATTATCCATATGTTAATGGAATAAAATCAGGATATACAACTCCTGCTAAAAACTGTTTAGTAACTGGTAGTAATAGATATGGATTCGAATTAATTGCTGTAGTATTACATGCAGAAACAACTGAAAATGGTGAAAGTGCAAGAAATATAGATACAATTAATCTTTTAGATTATGGATATAATAATTTTAATAAAGAAGATATTATAGCAGAATATGAACTAAAAAAAGAAAGTGAAAAAAACTATATAACTGGAATTGTAAAAAATACAGATGATGATATTGATAATTCAGGTGGGGGAAGTGAAATTACTAGCGAAAGAGTTGTTTCATTTAATCTAAAGAAATTTATAAAATTTATATTAGTTTTTGGAACTCTTTTAGCAGGAACTGCGTATTTATATAAGAAAAGAAAAGAACATAGAGAATATGTTTATAATGAATATTCAATTGATTTATATCGTTTTGAACTTGATACTAATTAAAAAAAATAAACCACTCAAAAGAGTGGTTTTATTTTTTTATCTTCTAGCTTGTTCTGGAACAGTGAATAGAGATGTTAATTTATTAGAATTATCAAACATATTATTGAATTGAATGAAGTGATAATTTTCAATTAATTTTGTGTATTCATTTGTTTCAGAAAAATCATGATATATTCCTGTTTTATCCATATAACCATTTCCAGTAATAATTGGAATTTCTGTTTTTAATTCATCTAAGAATTGAAGATAAGGTGTTTTTTGTATATTAGCAACATCTAGTAATAAAGAAGCTAAGTAGTTAGCGCTAATATCTGTTACATCTTTATATTTTTCTTCATCTATATCATAGTTTGCCCAAATAATATATGGTGTTATATATTTTCTTTCAGTTGCTTCTTTTGAATTTATATCATCAAAGCTTTGTGATAAAAGTTCTTGATAAAATTCATCTTCAACATAGGGTTGGTGGTCACCAAACATTACTATTATTGTTGGTTCTTCTTGTTTAGAGAAGTAATCAATTAAATATTCAAATGATTCATCTGCTATTTTTATTAAAGATAAATATTGATTTAATTTTGGATATTGTCCATCTTCTGCAATAATAGTGTTTTCAAAATTGCTATCTGTATAGCTACCATGATTTTGCATTGTTAGTGTGAAGTTGAACATTTTCTTTCCAGGTTCTTTGTTTTCGTAAATATCTATAATGTTTTTATATGTACTTAAATCATCAGGATATTCTCTAATAAAGTTTAAATCTTTTAATGTACCCATATATAAGAATTTTTCAAATCCAAGTCTTGGGTAAGTTAAGTTTCTATTATAACCTTGAGGATAATAACAATGAATTGCTGATGTTGTATATCCTTGATCTTTTAAAATTGATGCTAATGAATAAGAATTTCTTAATACATATTGTTGATAAGGAACAGTTCTTTTTGGAACATATGCCATAGAGTTTGATGTTAAGAATTCCCATTCACTGTTTGGTGTTGTTGCACCAAAGATTGAAACATGAAGGTTACCTTTTATAGTATTTTCTTTTAAACTATGGTAGAAAGGTAAATATTCTTCGTTTGTTTTGAAATCACCAACAACTTTTAATTCTGCAAATGATTCGTTCATAATTGCAATAACGTTTGGCATTTCTGTATTTTCTTTTCTTTCAACTAAAGGAACTTTAATTGAATTTGCAAGTGATGTTATTGAAACAATATCGTAACCTGCTGGTTCATTAATTATTAAGTTTCTAGATTGTTTAAAGATACTAGCGATTAAACCATTGTTATGATATTCTTCTTTTGGATCCCAGTTTTCATCAAGTCCAAAAACTGAAATCATATTTGTTAAATAAAAGTTTCCAATAAATGCAACTGTTAAAATCATAACTGCAATTCTGTATGATTTTTTTAGTTTTCCATTTCTAAAACTATCTATTTTAATTTTTCTTAAATATATAAGTCCTATTACAAATAAAATTACACCAATTAAAAATTTCTTTGTTAATTTAAATTGGAATGTAGGTAGTACAGTAAGTGCTACGTTAAGTGAGAATACATCCCAAGGAACGAATGGTGTTCCTCTAAATTCTGAAATAAAATGATTTATTAATCCAAGTATAAATGTAAGAATCATTGTGATATAAAGACTTATTTTTACTTTACCTAGTATGCAATAGAAAAATCCTATAATTAAGTAAATAAAAATATAGTTTAAAATCATTCTTCCAGGTTCAAAGAATATTTTTCCATTACAAAACATTTGACAATAATAGAAAATAATTATTGGAATAATAATTAATGTGATAAATTTTTTGTAATGTTTTTTAGTAACTTTTTTTGCTTTATTATAAACTTTATCTAGTTTGGTAAATTTACAAAATTGGGGTAAATGTAAAAAGTTTGCAAGCTTAAGTAATTTATCTTTTAAGAAGTTACCTAAAGGTGATAATTTTTTCTTTGTCCATTTTAACCCTTTTTTTATACTCTTATTTATTTTAAATTTTGCATTTTTAAAGAAGTTCTGCACTTTCTGAAAAACAGCAATTATTTTTTCTTTCATTCAAATTTTCCTTTCAAATTAGATATTTTTAAATTATTAAAATAAATCTAAAACGCTTTATAAATTCATAAAATAATATAACATAATTTACAAAAAAAGTGAAGTAAAAAAGTAAAATAAAGTCGAATAAAGTAGTAATAAAAATAATTTTGTGCAAAAAGACAAAACAAAAGAAAAGATTGATAAATCAAGTGGTAGATAAATGAAAAGCGAACAGACATACTGTGCACATAAAAAATGTTGATAAAAGTTAAGATTATGGTATCTAAAAAAATGTGTGAATAAGCGAGATTTGCTAAATATGAATAAATAGGTTATTCACAGGGTTATCCACATTATCCACAGTGTCTAAAAATGTAAAAAAAGAATAAAAAAATGTGGATAGAATTGACATAATGCAAAAAATGAAAAATAAATGAAAGATATTGAATTAATATAAAAAGTGTGATATTAATGATGTATAGTGTGATAGGAGGATTTTAAAGATGAATTATTATATTGATTTTGATAATACATTATATGAAACAGCTAAATTAACTACATATATGTTAAAAGCTATATGTGATACAGTTGTGGAAAAAAGAGGAATAGCTTACGAAGAAATAGATAGTTATGTTAAAGAGAATTTTAATTCAACAAAAGATAATATATTTACATTTGCAAAAGAAACAGGTGTAAAATTTGAAATAGATCCTATTGAAGTTGAAAATAATGTTAAAGCAGTTGTAGATAATGGTAATGATATTGTTTTTGAAGATGCTGAAAGATTTTTAGCTAAATTAAAAGAAAATGGACATGAAGTTCATATTCTTACATATATTCCTAAAACAAATCAAGAATATCAAATGAAAAAACTTTTGGGCTCAGGTCTAATGAAATATTTTGATACAATTACAATAACATCAAAATATAAATTCTTATTAGATATGGATTATACACAAGGTATATTTATTGATGATGATCCAAGAGATTTAAACGGATTATATGAAAAGAATCCAATTAAAGTAATTAGAATTAGAAAACCAAACAATAAACGTTCAAAGATAGATATTGATAATAAAGATATTGAAGAATTTGAGTCATTTGATGATATAAAAATTTAAAAATAAAAGAAGTCAATTAGAAAGTAATTTCATAGTTGACTTTTTTTGTTATGTGTTGTAAAATAGATTACATAATATGAATCGCGATGAAAAAGAGGAAATACTAATAAAAGGGATTTACAGTGAATTTGTGATAGTGAGAAGCAAATAAGAACTTAAGTATTTTGGAGCTTTGGAGTGATATTAATTAAGGTGGGTATTTAATACCAATTAGGGTGGAACCGCGTAAGTAGAGCTTGCGTCCCTAGCTTTATGCTAAGGATGTAAAGCTTTTTTTGTTTTTATAAAAGCTAATCCTTAGAAAAAACTGTGAAAAAGGTTACCATGATTTTCACAGAATTAAATATAAAGGAGGTTTTTATTATGGTAGAATCAATGGAAAAAATTGTTAGTTTATGCAAATCAAGAGGATATGTATATCCAGGATCTGAAATTTATGGAGGTCTTGCTAATACATGGGATTATGGACCACTTGGTGTTGAATTAAAAAACAACGTTAAAAAAGCATGGATGAAAAAATTCGTTCAAGAATCAAAACACAATGTAGGATTAGATGCAGCTATTCTTATGAATCCACAAACATGGGTTGCATCAGGACACGTTGGAGGATTCTCTGATCCATTAATCGATTGTAAAGAATGTAAAACAAGACACAGAGCTGATAAACTTATTGAAGAATGGGCTCATGATAATGGAAAAGATATGATTGCAGATGGAATGTCTGATAGTGAAATGATCAAATTCATGGATGACAACAATATTAATTGTCCAAGCTGTGGTAAACACAATTTTACAGATATTAGAAAATTTAATTTAATGTTTAAAACATTCCAAGGTGTTACAGAAGATGCTAAAGCAGAAATCTATTTAAGACCAGAAACAGCTCAAGGTATATTTGTAAACTTTAAAAATGTTTTAAGAACAACAAGAAGAAAAATGCCTTTAGGTATTGCTCAAATTGGTAAATCATTTAGAAATGAAATTACACCAGGTAACTTTACATTTAGAACAAGAGAATTCGAACAAATGGAACTTGAATTCTTCTGCAAACCAGGAACAGATATGGAATGGTTTGAATATTGGAAAAGCTATTGTAAAAAATGGCTTCTTGATCTAGGTATGGATGAGAATAATATGAGAATGAGAGATCACTCTCCAGAAGAATTATCTCACTATAGTAAAGGAACAACTGATATAGAAGTAAAATTCCCATTTGGATGGGGAGAATTATGGGGAATCGCAAATAGAACAGACTTCGATTTAACACAACATCAAAATCATTCAAAAGAAGATATGTCTTATTTAGATCCTGAAACAAATGAAAGATATGTACCATATTGTATTGAACCATCACTTGGAGCTGACAGAGTTACACTTGCATTCTTATGTAATGCATATCATGAAGAAGAAGTAGGGGAAGGAGATGTAAGAACAGTATTAAAATTACATCCAGCATTAGCTCCTTATAAAGTAGCAGTTCTTCCACTTTCTAAAAAATTATCAGAAAAGGCTGATGAAGTATATAGCGAACTTTCAAAATACTTTATGTGTGATTATGATGAAGCAGGAAGTATCGGAAAGAGATATAGAAGAGAAGATGAAATTGGAACACCATATTGTGTAACAGTAGATTTCGAAACATTAGAAGATGGATGTGTAACAATTAGAGATAGAGATACTATGGAACAAATTAGAATTAAAATTGAAGATGTAAAAGCTTACATTGAAGAAAAATTAGTATTTTAATAAATAGAAAGACCGGCAGTTGCCGGTCTTTCTTGCTATTTTTAAGAGTTAATTGTCGTAAGCTTGATCGCTGTAGTAAGAACAGAATATCATAAGCAATGTGTTTGGATCG
>JAZLBY010000078.1:0-3294 GCA_045613965.1 Candidatus Scatovivens sp. | reverse complement strand
GCAATAACTATCATTCCTTTTTCTTTTGCATATTTACATGTTTCTTTAAAACATTTCATTCCTTCAATTCCAAACATTTCATAAAATGCTATTTGTGGTTTTACTGCTGGAATAATGTCATATGTAGCATCTATTAAAGCTTTGTTATATTCAAGTATTCCTTCACAAACACTTTTTACATCTGTTCCATATTTTGATTTTATACATTCTGGAAGCATTTCATATCTTGGATCTAATCCCATTACTGTAGGGTTATTTGTTTCTTTAATTTTATCAATTAAAATATCAATTGCATTTTTCATTATTATTCTCCTCTTTCATATACTACTCTACCAGATACTATTGTATATCTAACTTGACCTTTTAATTTTTTATTAATCCATGGAGTATTTTTTGATTTTGATACTATTTTTTCTTTTAAGAATACATATTCTCTATTTGGATCAAATATTGTTATATCAGCAACTTTTCCTTCTGCAATTTCACCTCTATCTATTTTTAAAAGTTTTGCTGGATTATAACACATTACTCTAACCATATCTAAATATGAAATTAATCCTGGATCTACTAAATTTGTTATAGTTGCACCAAGAGCAGTTTCAAATCCAATAATTCCATTTGGTGCTGTTGCTAATCCTCTTGCTTTTTCTTCTTCAGCATGAGGTGCGTGATCTGTTATAACACAATCTATTGTTCCATCTTTAATTCCTTCAATAATTGCAAGTCTATCTTTTTCTTCTCTTAAAGGAGGGTTCATTTTTGCATTTACACCTGACTCTAAAACTTCTTCAACTGTAAAGCTATAATAATGAGGACATGTTTCGCATGTTACTTTAACTCCTCTTTGTTTTGCACTTCTAATCATATCTACTGATGTTTTTGTACTGATATGACAAATATGAGCATGTAGGTTATTTGTTCCAGCTAAAACAATATCTCTTGCTGCCATTATTTCTTCTGCTTCAGGAAGTACACCTTCAACTTCTAATCTTCTAGCAATTGGTCCAGCATTTATTGCTCCTGCTGATACTGATTTTTCTTCACAATGCTCTGCTACAAATGTTCCTAATTTATTAGCTTCAAATAAAGCTTCTCTAATCATTCTTGCATTTTCAACTGGCATTCCATCATCTGAAAAAGCAATTGCTCCAGCTTCAAGTTGAGATTTAAAATCAACAAGTTCTTGACCTTTTTCTCCTCTTGTTACACTTGAATATGGAAGTATATTACATAGGTTCACTTCTTTTGCTCTTTCAAGAATTTGTTGCAAAACAATAGCGCTATCAGGAGTTGGATTAGTATTTGGCATAGGACAAATAGTTGTAAATCCGCCCGCTACAGCGCTTTTTGAACCTGTTTCTATAGTTTCTTTGTGTTCTCCACCTGGTTCTCTTAAATGACAATGAACGTCAATCATTCCAGGCATAATATAATAACCTGTACAATCAATTACTCTATCTGCTTGTACATCAATATTTTCAGCTATTTTAACAATAATATCGTTCTCGATTAAAACATCTAATTTTGCATTAGTGTTACTTGCATAATCAATTACTGTTCCGTTTTTTAGTAAAGTATTCATTTTTTACCTCCTCAATAATTTTCACCATTTTATCATTTTTAATGACTTTTTTCAATAAAAAAACAAATTATATTATCATTTTTATTCTTTTTGTCAAACCTTTATATATCAAGCATTCTCGCCTTTTAAAGCCATTATAATTTTACCATTTTACCCAATTTGATTTTTTATGTAAATTATGGTATAATTATAATTAGGATTTTATCCTAAAGAAGTGCTTTTAGAATAATTTATATGCACTTCGACCAGAAAGGTATGTGATGAACAGCATGTATTAGCAAGAGACAATTCAAGACTAAGACTTCCAACCCCAACTAATCATTTTACAGACATAAGGAGGATTTTTAACTAATGTCTACTCTCAATGCAAAGCATATTGCTGACAAGCTTTTCACCACACGTCACAATTTTCACATGAGCAACGTAATCAACTCTGTCGAAGAACAGTACCAGGAGCTCCTCAATCAGCGCAAAGGCCCCGAGGCTTTTGAAATCTCTCTCATGAAGACTGTACCCGCTGATGTCATCGAAGAACTCCAGAACGACGGCTTCGTCATCGAAGAAACCGAAAGCTATTTCAGAATGACGTTGCCCGAAGGCGCAATCGTTGATCTCGATTCCGAAGAAGCTGCTGCTCCTGCTGCCGAAGAAGCCGAAACTGCAACCACTTCTGCAGAAGGTACTGGCGCAAGCACAGCTGTCGAGGACGATATGGATCCTAACGATCTGCCCTAAGCTCATTTAACCAGTTGTTCACTCATACCTTTCTAGCTGCGGGGCCCCACTCAGGGCCCTGCGGTGACCCCTTATACGCCGCATAGGCGTTATTTTTTTGCCTAACAAACAATATCATTAAAATATTTTTCATTGACAATTAAATTTTTTTACTATATTATGTTTAAAAAATATATAGCATATATTTTTTTGCTCAAAAGTTATTATTTGGAGGAAAATATGAAAGATTTAACAAATTTATTATTTGAAACAAACGCATTTAACATTGCGCAAGAAAACAAACCTTTCTGGTACACATCAGGAAAAATCGGACCATACTTTGTAAATGGAGAATTCTTCTATGGTAGTGATGCAGATTCAAAAGAATTATTAGCATTCATTGATAGCGAACTTGAAAATGAAACAAAAGAAAATATACCAGCTCATATTTTTGAAAAAGTATTAGCTCATTATAATTCTAACGAAATATACAAAACAACAATTGACGCAATGGTAGAATATATAAAAGAAACAGTTAATGTTGAAAACATTGATTACATTTCTGGTGGTGAAAGAAGAGATTGGTTCTTCTCTAACATGATTGCTTACATATTAGAAAAACCACACGTAACAATTTACAAAGATTTATCAACAGTTGAAAGCGATTATAAATTTACAGTAAATACTCCAGTTGAAAAAATTGAAGGTAAAAATTTCTTACACGTAGCTGACCTTTTAAATCAATCAGCTAGCTTCACAAGAGCTTGGATTCCAGCTATCGAAACTTTAGGTTCAAAAATTCTTTGGTCTATCTTTGTTATCGATAGAATGGATGGCGGAACACAAGTATTAACTGACTGTGGTGTAGAAGTTCTTTCACTTCTAAAAATAAATGATGAATTATTCGTAAAAGCATTAGAACTTGGAATAATTAATGAAAAACAATTACAAATGTTAAGAGATTTCAAAAAAGATCAAATGGGTTCAATGAGACAATT
>JAZLBY010000077.1:0-1500 GCA_045613965.1 Candidatus Scatovivens sp. | reverse complement strand
AAGTCGCCAATATTTATCAAGATGGTCTGTGACAAAAACAGGTAAAACAGACTTATACATTCCATTTTTTCAGATAGCATTAGAATGTTTGAAAAAAGGTGGTGTACTTGGATATATTACCGTAAATAATTTCTATCGTAGTGTTAATGGCAGAGCATTTCGTTCATACATGTCTGCTAATGAATATAGCTTTAAAATAATAGATTTTGGCTCGGAACAAGTTTTTAGAGGTAGATCAACATATACATGTATTTGCTTTATAAATAAGCTGAAAGGGAATGTGTTTTATTGTAAAGCATCGAGTAGATCTTTAAATAAGATTATAAATGATAGTTATTGTTGCTTTGATTACAAAAAATTAGATAATGAAAAAGGGTGGCTATTGCAAGATGATTCAATCGCATTGAATATACGAAAGATAGAGTCTACAGGAAAGCCATTAGGAAAGACTTTTGATATAAAGAATGGTTTTGCAACTTTGAAAAATGATGTTTTTATTTTGACTGTAATTAACGAAGATGCTGAGTTCTATTATTCTCAAAATAAATTAGGAGAGATTTTCAAAATAGAAAAGGACATCTGTAGAAATGTCATAAAGCCAAACACTTTGAAATCGGAGAAAGAGATATCAAATAAGATTGAGAGATTGTTGTTCCCTTATTCTGTTCTAAATGGGACTATAAAAGTAATGGAAGAAGATGTTTTAAAAAAACAATATCCATACGCATACAAATATTTATTGCATAATAAATCTGTATTGGCACAAAGGGATAAAGGAAAAAGAGAATATGAACAATGGTTTGCTTTTGGACGAACACAGGCAATAAATATTAGTGGATATAAATTGTTATTTCCATATATCGCAGAATATCCATATTTTGTTATATCAGAAGATAAAGACTTACTATTTTATAATGGATATGCAATAGTTTGTGACGACTTACAGAAACTAAAAGTTTTACAGAAAATATTACGTTCTGAAGTTTTTTGGTACTACATAAAACATACAAGTAAACCATATGGTAGTAATTATTTTGCACTTGCTAAAAATTATGTGAAAAACTTTGGACTCATAGAGCTTTCAGACGAACAAGAAGAAAAAATTCTATCATTAAAATCTGATACAGAGATAAATAATTACATAAAAGAAATATATGAATTAGATTTATAGCATAAAGAGTTATAGAATCGGCGTTCACTTGTTGAAGGTGAACGCCGAATTTTTATCATCCTATTACATTTATACCATCTATCAAATCTTGGTAAGTTGCCACTTTATAAGTAAGCATCCGATGCTTACCTTACCCTTACCTTGAATATCAGTTCGCACATTGCAATAAGCAATTCTGGCCAGCGAGCTGCGTAATCCGGACCATGGTCGGCCAGTAAATCCGTTCAAAATTCCATTAAAAAGATACTCGTTCACCTATTAAAAAGGTGAAAAAATGAGTAAAAATCGACCAAAACCTGCCGCGGCGCTCTATTTTTCCGGAGCATTGT
>JAZLBY010000076.1:0-42456 GCA_045613965.1 Candidatus Scatovivens sp. | reverse complement strand
AGAAGAGATTTTAAAAAGAGAAACATTTAACCTTAAAACTAATGAAGATGGTAATATGATTGGTAACTTTAAGTTTGATGAAAATTTAAATGTTGGTAGATATTCAGGAACTCTTAGTGGAAAAGGAGAAAAAAGATATTTAAATATACATATTGAATTTGTTATTAATAAAGATGGTCTTATGGAAAATCCAATAGCCAAAATAGAAGATATATCAGGAAATTTTTAAGGAGTTTTAGTAAATGATAGATATACAAAAAGCTGAAAAAGCATTTGAAGAATATTTGAAAAGTTATGATTTAAATAATGGTAAAGTAGCATTAAAAGTAAGACATACATATGGAGTTGTTCGAGCAAGTGAAATACTTGCCAAAAGTTTAAACTTAAGTAAAGAAGATAGTGATTTATCAAAACTTATTGCTTTTTTACATGATATAGGAAGATTTGAACAATCAAAAGTAAATAGTGATGTTTATGATAATGCTGATAAACAATTCTTTGATCATGGAGAATATGGTGTAAAAGTATTGTTTGAAGAAGGTTTAATAAGAAAGTTTGTAGAGAATGATTCATATGATGAAATAATAAAAAAATCAATTTTAAATCATAACAAACTAGAAATTGAAGAAGGATTAAGTGAAAAAGAATTATTACACGCAAAATTAATTCGTGATAATGATAAATTAGATAATTTCAGAGTAAAACTTGAAGAAACATTTAAAGTATTACTTGGAACAGATGATATGGATTTAATAGAAAATGAAGTAATATCAGATGATATTTATAAAACTTTTCTATCAAAAAGATTAATTACGTATGGTGATGTAAAAACATGTTTAGATAGATGGATGAGTTATATTGCATATATATTTGATTTTAACTTTCCAGAATCACTAAAATATTTAGATGATAATGATATGATAAATAAGAATTTTGATAGAATTAATTATAAAAATCCAGATACAATAAAGAAAATAGAAGTAATGAAGAATTTATCTAAAGAATATGTAATTGAAAAATGTAAAAAGTAAATAAAAGTCGCTCTAATTTAATAAATTGGGGCGATTTTTGCATATAATACTCGTAAACTTGTTAAAAGTGCGCTAATATTACGGAAATAAGCAAAAAAAGCTTGATATTAGGCTCGATTTCTGGTATAATATAGAATTAACAAGTTAATTTAAGAGAAGAAAGTGAGGAGTTTTTAAATAATGGAAAAGAAATTAGTATATTTCAACAAATTTTATATAGATAAAGAGAAAGATATTGTAGTAGAGCTATATAAAACAGGTGAGGCAGATGAACTAACATATATTATAAGAACTCCTAATCATAAAAGTGGTAATTTAATATCAAATTTAGCTAAAATCTGTAACATGGAGTTTACTAGAGACGAAAATGGTCTTAAAGTAATAAAAGGTAAAATACCAGCATCATTAAATGGAGATAACGAAGAAGTTTATATATTTAGACTTGCTGGAATGAAAATTGCTAATATTTACAATAACAGAATTGAAGTAAAAGCAAAAATGCCAGCTATTACAAAAACTTTAATGTCACAAACAAAAGATTATAAATTTGATATAAAGAAAACTATTGTTAAATCATATATATTTAAAAAATCAAAATTTAGAACAGACTTACATACACATATGAATGCGAACTTAACTCCTGATGTATTAATTTCACTTGGAATTGTACATCAAGTAAGATATCCATTGTATTATGTAAAAAAATTAGGATTAAAATTAACAGTAGCTCAAGAAAAAGCTGTTATGAAAGATAGAAAAATAGTAGAAAAACAATTTGCAGATTCTGAATTAACAGGTAAATATTTAGTAAGAAAAATCGATGATAATACATTTATCAACTTTGCAGATTTAATTTTAAATAACCCAGAAAATGCAGAAGAGAACATTGGTAAAATTAGATCAAGTTTAGCACTTTTAAAAGATGGTCAATCAGTATTTACAAACTTAGAGAAAGTTTA
This sequence comes from Candidatus Scatovivens sp., assembly GCA_045613965.1. Lineage (GTDB taxonomy): Bacteria > Bacillota > Clostridia > TANB77 > CAG-508 > Scatovivens. The sequence goes on along the minus strand of JAZLBY010000076.1, from coordinate 40,466 downwards.
TATTTATAGATATGTGTTCTGTAAAGGAAAATCATCAGATAAAAAGATTAAATTAACAAATAAAAAAGTAGAAGCAATTCCAGAAGAAGATGTAGTATCATATGTAAAAAGAATAATGGAAGATAAAAAACCAGGAAGTATATATGAAAATAACTCTTTAAGACAAGATAAATATTTATGGATTGCTAGAGAATATCAAAAACAAGGTATTTTATATACAGAAATTGCAGATACAGATTTAACAAAACCAGGTGAACCAGCAATTAAGTTATTAGAAGAAGTACATGAACTTATGCCTAAAATAGAAAAAGAAACTGGAGTTTCTATAAGATTATTAGTAGGTATAAGAAGAATACCACTTACTATAATAAGAGATCAAAAAACAAGCACAAATTATTTAAGAGAAAACTTAGATGTATTAAAAGCTGTAGCTAAAAGCCCTTATGTAGTAGGTAGTGATTTTATTGGTGAAGAAATAAATGATATTTCAGAATTAAAACCAGTAATTAGAGAACTTGTGCAATATGCAGTAACAGAAGATGTTGGATTTACTGTTAGAATACACGCTGGTGAAAATGATTGCTTAAGAGAAAATGTAGCAAGATCAATTGAATGTATTAAAGATTCATTAAAACCAGGACAAAAAATGCCACCATTTAGATTAGGACATGGATTATATACCGCAGATTTAAATTCTGATGAAGGTAAAAAATTAATGAAGGAATTAGTAGATACAAAAGGTGTACTAGAATTCCAATTAACATCAAATGTTAGATTAAATAACTTAACAGATTTAGAAAGACATCCATTAAAACAATATTTAGCAGCAGGTGTTAGATGTGTACAAGGAACAGATGGATGCGGATTCTATGGTAGTGATACTATGGATGAACAATTAGCACTTCATAATTTAATTGGATTAAGTGATGAAGATTTTGCTAAGATGAGAAAAGTAGAAGATGAAATCATTTCAAATAGCAAAAAATACTTTAAAGAAAAATCTAAAAAATTCGAAGAATTCTTAGCTGGTAGAACAATTAGAGAAGCAGTTTTAGAATTAGAAGAGAAAAACTTTGAATTAAGTAAAGATAATGTTATTGAAATGAGAATTAGTAATAAATTAGATTCTGAAACAGAACTTAAAGGTAAAGTTAAAAAATTACCAGAAAATAAAATTCCAATTGTTATTGCAGGTGGAAGTTTCAATGCTAAAAATAGAGAAACTGTTTTAGATGAAAATGGTAAAAAAGCAATTAAAAAATTAATTGAAAACTTAAATGATGAAAAAGTATATTTTGTTGTAGGTCATAAATTAAGTGGATATGAAAAAGCTGTTTTAGACGCATCAAAAGAAGCTAATAAAAAATTCGAAATTAATGCAATTATCCCTAAAGAAGTTTCTGCAGAAGAAGTAGATGAACTATTAAAACAAGATATTAATGGTATTCGTATTTCTACAGAAAGAGAAGAAATGGGAATTTATAAAAGCTTTAACTATGAAATTTTTGAAAGAAGAAATTCTATAGTAGTAGCATTTGATGGAAACTCTCCTGTATCAAATTTAGTTCAAGAAGCTAAAAATGGTAAAGGAAAAGCTAAAATCTATGTTAACTCAGAAGTTGAAGCATTAAAAGATAAAGCTAATTCATTAGATGGATATGTTAAAAAATTCAAAATTAATGATGACTTAGCTGAAGCTATATTAAAAGATCATCCAGAAATTGGTGTATAAATAATTATTTAGAGTCTAGAAATAGACTCTATTTTTTTGCCATAAATTGTTTACATTTGTGTAACATGTATTGAAATGAATAAGTGCTATTGGTACAATATAAAAGGAGAGGTACATGAGAATGGATTCAAATAATAATATTGTAGAAGGAATTAACGATTCTACAAGTTCTTTAAATGAATATGGCAAAAATACTAAAGATAATTCAATGAGAAATTTGTATTTTAGAGTTCAAAATGTTATTAAAGATGCTAAAATGCAAAAATATGTTGAAGATAGTAATCAAATTAGTGCAGAAGGAATTTCTTTTATAGGGAATTTTACGGGTAAAAATGCACTACAAATGGAAAGAATTAAAAATGTTAAGTTAAAAATAGAACTTTTGCAATCACAAAAGGTTAAACCTAAAGATGAATATGATTCAAAAGATATGATGGCTGATATATATGCATGTGCAATTTCAGAACTAGGTGGAAAATTTACAAATGCAATGCAAGGTGCTTATGATGAAATTAAAGTAAAATATGGTCATGAAAATGTATCAGATGAAGATATGTATGCTTTAGCTTCTAAAAAAGCTTGTGGTGGACAATCATATTTACCAGTTATTCATAAAGAAAAAGCAAAAGGAATTTTTGGTGATACAAAAACTCAGATAGAATTTTTAAAACTTGAAAATTTAAAATTACAAAATCAAATAGTATTAGAACGTGGAAAGAGCCAATTTGGTACATTTGACTATGTTGGTAAAAATGCAGGAGTAATTATACCAACTAACGTTAAAAATGCTAAAAAAAGCTTGACAAACGGATAAAATGGTTGTATACTATCTTAGTAACTTTATGAAATAAATTTTATTTTGACATATATATAAAAGTCACTAAAGGAGGGATTTTAAGATGGCACAACCAAAAAGAAGATGGTCAAAAGCTAGAACTGGGTTAAAAAGATCAACATGGAAATTAGAAGAAGAAAACGTTTCAACATGTTCACATTGTCATCAACCAGTAAGACCACATACAGTATGTTCAAACTGTGGTTACTATGATGGAAAAGAAGTAATTGCAAAAAAAGAAAGCAAATAATTTAGTTTAAAAAACGTCTTGTAAAAGGCGTTTTTTTGTTGCCCAAAAACTTGACAATAATTTAAAAAGCTTATAAGATATTAACGGTTCAAATGTAGGCGATATGTGATTCAATGTGAACGAGGTGATGTGAATGAATATTTTGTTACCTAAACCGCCATTTGTGTTTAACAATGGTGCAGCAGTCGTTGAAGGCAACTTGCTATACATTTATAGACCAGTAGATTTTAGAGAGCTTATGTACGCTCTCACGAACGCGATTTACGATGAAGGACGGATCTGCTACTATTGTGGAGCAGAGATAACGGAGAAGCAGCGTACAATGGATCATAAATATCCTCAAGACTTCGGAGGTCCTACGATTACCGACAACTTGGTACCTACATGTAAAAAATGTAATACTACCAAGGGTAATCTGATGGAAGATGAGTTTAAGGAGTTTATGCAGATCAAAAATGCTGAAGCTGCAAAAGCGTATCGAGTAGCAAAGGAAAGAGGTCATAGGAAGATTCATACAGGAAAAGTAAATGTTATTCCTGAAGAATGGATCTGTCCGAAAGATTATCCTTTGAATGAAATCGAGATGCGTATGCAAGTGACAGTTCCTCTTGGTAGAGGATATGATCATGTTTCAAGACGTTTCCAAAAGTACAACAGCATCTTAAAACCCGTAATCGTAAGCACGAACAAGAAACTGCTGGACGGATTCAATGTGTGCTTGTTTGCCAAGGTGCATAACCAATGGGACAGAGTCAATATTATCAAGCTTGACAATGTCATTGTAATGTACTAACCAAAATAGAAAGGCCCCTTTACCGAAGCTTCATGGAAGCTAGGAATAAGTGGGCTTTTTCTATTGATTAAAAAAACTAATAATGATATAATTACTTGGGTTTTAAGGAGATAAAATAATGGAAAAAAGAATAGATAAAATTAATTATTATTTAGATATAGCAGAGACAGTAGCATCGCGTGCAACATGCTTAAGAAAGAAATATGGAACTGTTATTGTTAAAGATGATGAGATAATATCAACAGGATATTGTGGAGCGCCAAGAGGAAGAAAAAATTGTTCTGATATAGGATATTGTACTAAGAAACAATTACTTCCAAATCAAAGACATGGTGGTTATGACGCTTGTAGATCTGTTCATAGTGAACAAAATGCAATTATAAGTGCATCAAGACAAGAAATGATTGGAGCAACACTATATTTAGTAGGATATAGAACAGAAAATCATGACTATGAAGAAGGTGCAGCACCTTGTTTAATGTGTAGAAAATTAATAATTAATGCTGGAATTGATAAAGTAATAGTAAGAGAAAATAAAGATAGTTTTAAAACATTTTTAGTTCAAGATTGGATTGAAAATGATGAACTTTTAAATGGTCAATTACAATATTAAAATCAAAACAAAAGAGGTATAAAAAGTGAAAGAGAAAATTATAGCTAAAAGAAAGTTAATAGATATACTCGTTATAATTTTAGTTGGTTTATTTATTTGCGTGCCAATGCTTGGAAATTTAGATGTATATAAAGATGATGGAATTCAACATATTGCAAGAGCATATGGAACAAAAGAATCTTTTAAAAATACATTGTTTCCCAATATAATAACAAGTTTTACTAATGGGTTTGGATATTCATGGAATTTGTTTTATGGACCATTAACACCATATGCAATTTTATTTACAAGCTTTTTAACTGGAAGTTTTATAAATGCTTATAAGTTAATTACTTGTATTTGTCTAATCCTTTCAGGATTTACTATGTATAAGTTTGTAAATTGTTTAACTAAGAATGAGAATGCATCGCTTTTAGCATCGATCTTATATATGACATTCCCATATCATTTAACTGATTTGTATATAAGAAATGCATTTGGTGAATTTGTATCGTTTATATTTATACCACTTGTATTTTTAGGGTTATATAATTTATTTTATACATCAGAGAAGAAAAATTATGATTTAACAATTGGAGCAGTTGGCTTAATATTAACTCATAATTTATCAACAGTAATTGTTGCGTTTTTTGCACTTTTATTTACTGTTTTAAATATTGAAAAATTAAAAGAAACTAGAGTAAAGAAAGATTTTATAATAAACGTTGTATTTATTTTAGTGTTAACAAGCTTTTATTGGTTTCCACTTTTAGAAACACATTTTGCAGGAAGATATCAAGTATATCAAGATGGTGCAATGGCAACTAAAGAAAGCTTTTTAGAATCAAGACTTAATTTTTCACAATTATTTGTAACAAAAAATGATGGTTCATTTGTATTTGAACTTGGACCACACTTTATGCTAATGTTTGCTGTATCGCTTATGGCATTTAGAAGAATGAAAAGTGATATTAAAGAACTACATGTATTCTTTATAGTATCAGCAATATTATCAATTTGGATGTCAACAAAATTATTCCCATGGGGATTATTTCCAGAAGAAGTGTCTATGGTGCAATTTGCATGGAGATATTTAATGATGTCTGGATTCTTCTTAAGCACAGTATGTGCATTAAATATGTTTGCTTTAATAAAAGAGTTTAACATTAAAGATGTTATTGTGATATCAATAATTTCTGTAATGTATATTTGTGCATTTGTTGGATATGTTACATTTGATGAAAATATTCAAGATATAAATAATTTAGAACTTGGAATAATGACAGGAAAAGAAAGAGAAGTAGTAGCTGGTACTGCTAAAGCTGAATATTTACCAGTTAATGCTTTTGATAATAGATTCTATATAGCATCAAGAGAAGATAAAGTATTTGTTTTAGAAGGAAAAGCTTTTATTGATGATCAAGTAAAAGATGGAACAAAATTATCAGCAAGAGTAGAAACTTATGATGCAGATTATACGGTATTTGAGCTTCCATATATTTATTATCCAGGATATAAAGTGACAATTGATGGAAGTCCGCTTGAATTATTTGAAACAGAAAATGGATTTGTAGGATTTGCAATAGGTCCAAAAGATGATGGATTATTAGAAGTTTCATATGATGGAACTATGGCAATGAAGATAAGTTTATGTGTTTCAGTAATATCATTAATTGGATTTTGCATTTTTGTATGGAAAAAAAGATAGAAAAGCCTTGAAATACTTGAAAAATAACTAAAAATGTTATATAATATGTAAACTAAAATGAAAAAGGAGAGAAAAAATGGCTAAACCAATCGTAGCAATAATTGGAAAACCAAATGTAGGTAAATCTAAATTCTTTAATTACGTAGTTGGACAACGTATATCAATCGTAGAAGATACACCAGGTGTAACAAGAGATAGAGTATATGCCAACGCGTCTTGGAGAGATAGAGAATTTACACTTGTAGATACAGCTGGTATCGAACCAGAATCAGATGATATTATTATTTCTCAAATGAGAGATCAAGCAAATATTGCCATAGGTGTTGCAGATGTTATTTTATTTATAACAGACATTAAACAAGGTGTTACTGCAGCTGATATGGAAATAGCTATGATGCTAAAAAAATCAAATAAACCAATAATACTTGCTTGTAATAAATCTGATAATTATGGAGAGCCACCAGCAGAATTATATGAATTTTATAATTTAGGACTTGGAGATCCACATCCAGTATCAGCAGCTAATGCGATTGGTATTGGTGATTTATTAGATGCTATTTATGATAAACTTCCACCAAAAGATGGAGATGAATCAGATAGTGATAGAATAAAAGTAGCAATAATTGGAAAACCAAATGTAGGAAAATCATCTTTAGTTAATAAAATTTTAGGTGAAGAAAGAAGTATAGTAAGTAATATAGCTGGTACAACAAGAGATGCTATAGACTCAGACTTTGAAAATGAATTTGGTAAATATACATTTATTGATACTGCAGGTGTTAGAAGAAAATCAAAAGTAAATGAATCAATAGAAAAATTTAGTGTAATGAGAACTCTTTTTGCTATTGAAAGAGCTGATGTATGTTTAGTACTAATTGATGCTACAGAAGGTGTAACAGATCAAGATGCTAAAATACTTGGTGAAGCTCACGAAGCAGGAAAAGGTATTATTATAGTTGTTAATAAATGGGATGAAGTAGATAAAGAAACTGGAACATTAGAAAGATACAAAAAAGAAGTTTATGAACAAATTTCTTATGCATCATATGCACCAGTAATATTTATTTCAGCTAAAACTGGACAAAGAGTAAACAAATTATTTGAAATGATAAATAATGTTGCTGAACAAAATGCAAAAAGAATTTCAACTTCAGTTATTAATGAAGTTATCAATGAAGCAATTGCAGTTGTTCAACCACCAACAGATAAAGGAAAAAGATTAAAAATTATGTATGGAACACAAGCGTGTTCTAAACCACCAACATTCGTAATATTTGTTAATAATAAAGAGTTGTTCCATTTCTCATATCAAAGATATTTAATAAATTGTTTTAGAAATAACTTTGGTTTAGAAGGAACACCAGTTAGATTAATAGTTAGAGAAAAAGGTGAAGATAATTAATCTTTTGTAGGAGTGAATGCTTATGAAAAAGAAAGTTTTATTAATAGCTTTTATAATATTAATTGTTTTATTTACGATATTAAAACATGTTTTTGTATGTGATATGCCTATTGTTGCAAACGTATCATTAGGCGTTGATGATGCATTGATGATTAGTATAGCTAGACATGTACTAATGGGAGAATGGATAGGAGATTATAGTGATGTTAGACTTTCAAAAGGTCTAACATTCCCACTACTTCTTGCGGCTTCTTCTAGTATAAATTTAGACTATATAACTATGATGACGTCATTATATACAATAGCATGTTTTTTATTTATGCTTGTGATTAGCAAAAAGATAAAGAATAAAGTAGCACTAGTTATTTTATATGTAATAGCGTTATTTAATCCGGTAATGTATTCATATCAAGTAATGCAAAGGATATATAGAAACGCTATAGTGCCATCATTATCGATTTTAATGATAACAGGTTATTTATATTTGTTCTTTACAAGAAATGATAAGAATCTAGTTAAAAAATTATTAGTAAGTTTATTAACAGGAATTGTATTTGCTGCATTTTGGTATACAAGAGAAGATTCGATTTGGATGCTTCCTTTTATAGGGTTTATTAGTTTATCAATGTTTATATCTTGCGTATATACTAATAGAAAAAGTATAAAAGATTTTTTTAAGAATTTTATAATATTAATTATTTTGCTTGCTATTCCTTTTGGAGTTTTATTTACTTATAGACATATATTAGCAACAAAAAATGAAGAAAAATTTGGTAGATATACAATTTATAATGATGAAGCATATAAAAAAGTTATGAAAAGCTTAAAGAAAGTTAAGAAATATGATTATTATGAAAATATAGATTATACAATAGAAAAACTTAAACGTGTTTCTGAAGTAACATGCTTACATGTTATATATCCTGCTTTAGAAGGACTAGTATATGGATATTCACAATTTGATAGTAGTCCTGAAATTGGAGAAGTTGCTAATGGTTGGTTCCCATGGGCGTTTAGAGGTGCTTTAAATCAATATGGATATTATGGAAGTGCTGAAATTACTGATGAATACTTTAATAAACTTCATAATGAAATAGAACAAGCATTGCAAGATGGAAAACTTGAATATGAAGATGTAAAACCAAATTTATTGCATAAACTAAAACAATTAGCTAAAGCTACAATACAAACATTTAAATGTGTAATTAATTATGATGATGTATTTTTTAAAGATGAACCAGCTACTGATTATATAAAATCTGAAAACTTTAGATATGAGCGTTTTTATAATTTGACTCATAATAAGTTCATTCTTCAAGATAAAGAGACTGGAGAAAATGTAGATATAACAAATAATGGAGAAAATTATAATCAAAAAGTTGAAGCTCAAGGTAAGATTGTAAATGTTCTAGTTAATGTTTATAAATATTTAAATATACCAACTTTTATAATTGCTAGTGTAGCGTATGTTATATATTCAATTATTACATTAATACAATTATTTAAGAAAAACTTATCAAACTTAGAAATGTGGGTAGTAATATCAAGTGTATTAGGTGCAATGCTTACATTAATGATGGGGATTGCTTATGAAACTGCATTTAATGCATATGTAATAACTGCAATGTATTTATCTGCTGCATATCCATTAATGTCTTTATTCTCAATACTAATGATAAGTGTAACTGTTTTAAAATTAGTAGAATATATTAAAAATAAAAAAGAAATTAAAAGTAATGCAAGTGAAAACGAAGTATTAGAAAATGCATAAAAAAATAGCCTGATTACAATATTGTAGTCAGGTTTTTTCTTTTTTGAAAACTGTGTAAATTCTTAACAAATTGTTGACTATTAAGCCATTTTATAATATTATTAACCTAGAGTTTTTAGACAAAATTATGTATTAAATACTTTAGATTTTTAAGGAGGATGCACATATGGTAGCATACATAATAATGGCACTAATTGCTTATGCAATAGGAAGTGTTAACTTTTCTGTTATTATTAGTAAAAAAATGGCAGGATTTGATGTAAGAGAAAAAGGAAGTGGAAATGCAGGATCAACAAATGTATTAAGAACAGTTGGAAAAAAAGCTGCAATAATTACACTTGTATGTGATATTTTAAAAGGAGTTGTTGCAATATTAATAGCATTACTTGTTGGATTAATTGCAGGAGAATCAGCTAGTAAAGCAATACTTGTAGAAACAGCTGCATTAGCAGTAGTACTTGGACATACTTTCCCAGTATTCTTTGGATTTAGAGGTGGAAAAGGTGTAGCAACAAGTTTAGGAATTATCCTTTTAGTTAACTGGAAAATTGGATTAATTTGTTTAGTTTTTGCATTAGCTTTAATGGCATTAACTAGAATGGTATCACTAGGATCAATTTCAGCATCAGTTTTATTTGCTGTTTTAACTATGTTTATAACAGACTCTTATGTAGCAGGAATTGAACATGATTTTTCATTTGTAGTATTTGGAGTATTACTTGCTGCATTTGTTATATTTAATCATAGAAGTAATTTAAAAAGAATTTTAAATGGAACTGAAAATAAATTAAACTTCAAGAAAAAAGAAGAAAAAGCTGCAGAGAAAGAAGAAGTTAAAGAAGAGAAAAAAGAAGAAAAAGTTGAAGAAGTAAAAGAAGAGAAAAACTAGGCATAAAGGAGAATATTGAATGAAGAAAGTTGCAATAATAGGAAGTGGAAGCTGGGGAGCGGCATTAGGAATATATTTAGCTAATAATGGTAATGAGGTAAGATTATGGTCTTTTAATGAAGAAGAAAAAAGATCAATTAATGAAGATAGAAAATGCGTTTTCTTACCTAAAGCTGTTGTTCCAGAAGGAGTTATTTGTTCAACAGATTTTAAAGAAGTTTTAGATGGAGCTGAAATAATTCTTCACGTTACACCATCTAAATTTGTTAGAAATACAATTAAACAATATAAAGAATATGTTACTGATGATCAATTTTTAGTAATGTGTTCAAAAGGATTTGAATCTGAATCTAATTTAACATTAGATGAAGTTATGAAAGAAGAATTACCAAACGTAAGATGTGGTATTTTATCAGGACCAAGTCATGCTGAAGAAGTTTCTTTAGATATACCAACAGCATTAGTTGTTGCATCTGAAAGTGATGAATTAAAAGAATCAGTTGTAGAAGCGTTCAAAAGTACAAAGATGAGATTATATACATCCAAAGATGTAAGAGGAGTTGAACTTGGAGCTGCTCTTAAAAATATAATTGCATTCTGCGCAGGTATTTCTGTAGGATTAGAATTAGGAGATAATACTTTTGCAGCTTTAGCTACAAGAGGATTAGTTGAAATTGCAAGATTAGGTACAGCTATGGGTGGAAATGAAAAAACATTCTATGGTTTAACAGGTCTTGGTGATTTAATAGTAACATGTGGAAGTCAACATAGTAGAAACAGAAGAGCTGGAGTTATGATTGGAAAAGGTCATACAATAGAAGAAGCTAGAAAAGAAATTGGAATGACAATTGAAAGTGTTGATAATATTGATGTTGCATATAAACTTGCTCAAAAATATAATGTTGAGATGCCAATTGTAAATGCGGTATATGACGTATTATATAATGGATTAGATCCAAAAACAGCAGTAGATAATTTAATGACAAGAAGCTTAAAAGAAGAATAATTTTTAGGAGGAATTTATGATGAATTTTTTTGACAAATTAGGAAAAAAAGCAAATGAAGCTTATCAAGTAACAAAAGAAAAAACAGTTACATTAACTGAAGAAATTAAAATTAAAGGAAAAATTAGCGAAATCAATGATAAAATTGATGGACTTTATGCTGAAATTGGAAAATTTGTATATACAGAATTAAAAGATGGAAGAGATGCATCAAGAGATGTTGTTACAGAAAAATGTAATGAAATTTCTAAATTAAATGATGATTTAGAAAAATTAAGAACAGATTTATTAGCATTAAAAAATATCAAAAAATGCGTAAAATGTAATGCAGAAATGGATTTAAAATCAGAATTTTGCTCAATCTGTGGTGAAAGACAACCTAAAGTTGAACCAAAAGTAGAAGTAAAAAATGAAGAACCAGAAAATGCACAAGATGCAAATGTAATTGAAGTAAACGACGTAAATAACGATAACAATAATCAATAAGAAGTAGGGATAACATGAAGTTAGTAGTACAAAGAGTATTAAATGCACAAGTAGATGTTGATGGTAAAACAGTAGGGAAAATAAATAAAGGTTTCATGGTATTATGTGGTATAACTCATGAAGATACAGAAAAAGAAGCTGATGTTTTAGCAAGAAAACTATGTAACTTAAGAGTATTTGAAGATGAGAATGAAAAAATGAACTTATCTTTAAAAGATGTAGATGGAGAACTTTTAATTATTTCTCAATTTACTTTATATGCTGATAGTATGAGTAGTGGAAATAGACCAAGTTTTATTGCTGCTGCAAGACCAGAAAAAGCTGAACCATTATATGAATATTTTCTTAAAAAATGTGAAGAAGAAGGTATTCATGTTGAAAAAGGAATATTTGGTGCAGATATGAAAGTAAGTTTAATTAATGATGGACCAGTTACAATTATATTAGAAAAATAATTAGTATGGAAAACGTTCATAAATATACTTGATTAATGAATTAATATTATCTTCATTAACAAGGATAAGAACACCTTCGTCTAAACTTACCCAAAGATTGATATCAAAGTGATCTTTGTTATCAATAAAACAACCGATAATATCAATCATATCGATTGGTGTATCAAAAAACATTTGATAATGTAAATTATAATTAAAATCAGAAAGATTCTTAGAATAGTAATGTTCTAGGAATCTTTTTATTTCGTTATCTTTTTCACTATAAAAATTAATATTTGTCTTCATAATTTTATTATATGAAAAATAGACAAAAAAATACCCATAAATAAAATTATGGGCAATTAAAATTATTCATTTGTTTCGATAATTTTTTTGATTATTTGTACAGCGTTTGATGCAGCACCTTTTCTAACATTATCTGCTACACACCAGAAGTTAATTCCAGAATCAACGCTAAAGTCTCTTCTAAGTCTTCCTACATAAACTTCATCGTGTCCGTTTGCATTTCTTGCTAGTGGATAAATGTTGTTTGTAGGATCATCTTCTAATATGATACCTTCAGTATTTTTAAGAAGGTTTGTTAATTCCTCTAAGTTAAATTCTTTTTCAAATTCAACATTGATCGATTCGCTATGAGAATTCATAACAGGAACTCTAACAGTTGTAGCTGTAATTTTTAAATCTGGATTTTTAAGTATTTTTCTAGTTTCGTTTATCATTTTTTCTTCTTCACGAGTATATCCGTTTTCACAGAAAGTATCAATGTGAGGAATACAGTTGTTAAATATTGGATGAGGGAATTTTGTTGGTTCTTCACCTTTAATTCCTTTTTCTAAATCTGATAAACCTTCATGTCCAGCACCTGATACAGCTTGATATGTTGAATAAACAATTCTTTTGATTGAATATTCTTTATCTAATGCTTTTAATGGAATAACAGCTTGAATTGTTGAACAATTTGGATTAGCAATAATTCCTTTGTTTTTAAAAATTTCCTCTGGATTAACTTCAGGAACAACAAGTGGAACTTCAGGATCCATTCTAAAAGCGCTACTATTATCTACAACTATGCAACCTTTAGATGCTGCGATAGGAGCAAATTTTTTTGATATATCTGAACCAGCTGAGAATATTGCAAAATCAAAACCTTCATCAAATGATGATTCTTTTAATTCATTTACTAAACGTTGTTTTCCTTTGAAGAAAAATTCAGTTCCAGCTGATCTTCTTGATGCGAAAAATTCTATATTTGAAATAGGTAAGTTATATTCTTCTAAAACTTCAATAACTTTTCTACCAACTAGACCAGTAGCACCAACTACTGCTAATTTATATTCTTTCATATTGACCTCCGAAAATATATGTGTTGTGTTTTATTATATGTTAATTTTTTAAAAATGCAACTTAATAATTTACATATACATCATAAAATGCATCTACAAACCATTCTTTAAATTCATCATAAGTACTAAATTCATCTTTAAATCTACTGTTGTATAGAGTTAATAAATCTTGTTCAGACATATAGTCGTGAATATCAAAGTCTTCACGTAATGGAAGAGATTGTTCACTAGATGGTGGTAATTCTTCTGGTACTTCAGGTACAAAAAGTTCTGTTGGATTTTCTTCGTTAAGAAGTGGACCAGTTTCTTTACCACTGAATACCAAATTAAATTTTGATATTGTAGTCATTACTAGAATACAGTAAGCAATTAGTACAGCAAGAATTGCAAGAAATCTTTTTCCAGAAGTTAATTTATCATAAATTCCCATCATTTTAGAAGAAACATCTTCTGTTTTTCTTTGATCTTTATAATCTGAACTAGGTGTCTTTTGACGGTGATAGTCTGTATAACGTCTATCAGTTTGATAATTAGCGAAGTCATTATAATTATATTCTTTGCCTGGATTTGAATAATTATTTTTATATTTTGTGTAATAATCTGTAGGCGGTGTATCGTATCTTGGTGGTGTATAACTATAATTATCAGAGGAAGAACTATAATATCCAGATGATGGTGTTGGAGGGAATAGTTCTAAATCATAATCTCTTCTTAAATCAGGATCTGATAATGTTTCATATGCTAAATTTAATTCTTTTGTTTTTCTTTCCGCATAAGCTTTGTCACCTTGATATAAATCAGGGTGGTATTTCTTAATTAGATTTTTATACGCAGTTTTAATTTCTTCTTGTGTTGCTGTGTTTTTTAGTCCAAGCGTTTTGTAAAAGTTTGTCATAATTTAACTCCATTAGTTATTTTCGTTTAAATAATCATTTAAATAATTCTTAAATTCATAGAATGAATTAAATGAGTTTTTGTATGTTGAATTGTACATATCTAAAAGTTCTTTATCAGTGTAGTAATCATTTACATCTATATAATTGTCACTTGGAATAGTAGGTGAATAAGTAGATGTAGAATTATAATCATCATTATTAATTGTTTCGTCAAAACTATCATTATAATCATAAGTATCGTTAGAATCGTAGTAATAATCAGGTTCTTTTGGTGTATAGAATGCATTTTCAATTATTTCACTAAATCCTTGGAACATTGCAAATAGTGGACCTAATATTGATAATAAAACGAAACCAATTGCGATAAAAATAATTACTTTTGTCATAGAATTTGTTATTTTCTTGTTAGTAAATTCTGAATAATCTTTAATATTTTCATCTTCAAATAAGTTATCATCATAAGTTTTGATAGCTGTTTTTGTAAAATCAAATAGAGGTTTATTTGTATTATATTTTTTCATTGCTAAATCATAATCACGATGATAATGTGTTCCGATAGGATCGTTTTGATAATAGTCTTTAAAAACGTCTTTTTTTGTAACGTGTGATTTTACATGAGCACTGTGTCTATTGTCAAATGCGCTTCTTAATTGAGGATTAGAAAGAATTGTAAAAGCTTTTTCAACTTCTTCTAATCTCTTTTTTGCATATTCATGATCTCCTGAATAATTACTTAAATCAAATCTTTTTTTATAGGCAAGATAAGCTTTTTTGATATCCATATCACTAGCGTTATCTCTAACATTTAATACATCATATGGGTTCATAATTTTCTCCGTTTCGTTTGTTTATAAATATATTTTTACAGATACTATAATTATAATTAATTTTATGCAAAAATACAATTAAATTTTATTAATATTTGTGTTACATAAATTAGGTTAATTTGTTTGCTAAAAAACTTGAAAAAATGACAGTTTTGTTATAAAATATCTAGGTATTGGAGGAATTTAAAAGTGCAAGAAAATCAAGAAAAATTTATGTTTTTAGTAAATGATTTAAATAAAGATAAAAATTTAAAATATCATATATTAACAATGGGATGTCAATTAAATGAAAATGACTCAGAAAAAATAGCAGGAATGCTAGAAAAAATGTCATATTCAGAAACTGATGATATTAAGGAAGCAAATTTAATAATATTTAACACATGCTGTGTTAGAGAAAATGCTGAAGAAAGATTATTTGGTAAAATTGGCGAAATTAAGAAAATGAAAGAAACAAGAGAAGTGATTTTAGCCATTGGTGGATGTATGATGCAAGAAGAAGGAATGGTAGAAAAAATTAAAAAAAGCTATCCATTTGTTAATGTTATTTTTGGAACTCATACACTTCAAAATCTTCCAGAAAATATTTATAAAGCAATAATTGAAAACAGAAAAGTAAAAGATGTTATTGATATAGATGGTGAAATTTATGAAGGTTTA
Source organism: Candidatus Scatovivens sp. (assembly GCA_045613965.1). Lineage (GTDB taxonomy): Bacteria > Bacillota > Clostridia > TANB77 > CAG-508 > Scatovivens. The sequence continues at coordinate 24,823 of JAZLBY010000076.1, read as the reverse complement.
CCAATAAAGAGAAATGATAAATTTAAAGCATCAGTAACTATCATGTATGGATGTAATAATTTCTGTACATACTGTATAGTTCCTTATGTTAGAGGTAGAGAAAGAAGTCGTGAACCTGAACTAATTTTAGAAGAAGTAAGAGGTCTTGCTAAAGAAGGATATAAAGAAGTTACTCTACTTGGGCAAAATGTTAATTCATATGTAGGAAATGATAAAATTAGAAATTTTGCAGATCTTTTAAATGAAGTATGTAAGATAGATGGAATTGAAAGAATTAAATTTATCTCACCACATCCAAAAGATTTTACTGATGATGTAATAGATGCAATAGCAAATAATGATAAGATTTGTAGAATAATTCATTTACCGCTTCAATCAGGAAATACTAAAGTATTAAAAGAAATGAATAGAAAATATACAAAGGAACAATATCTTGCATTAGCGGAAAAAATGAGAGAAAGAATTCCTGGAGTTGAATTTTCTACTGATATAATTGTTGGTTTCCCTGGTGAGACTGATGAAGAGTTTGAAGATACATTAGATGTTGTTAGAAAAGTAAATTTTGAACAAATCTTTATGTTTATTTATTCAATAAGAGAAGGAACAGTAGCTGCTAAACGTGAAGATCAAGTTCCAGAAAAGCAAAAACATGTTAGATTCGATAAGTTAAAAGAACTATATGAATCACGTGTAGATGAAAATAATGATAAATATTTAAATAGAGTTCAAAAATTACTTATTGAAGGAACAAGCAAAAATAATCCTGAAATGTTTGAAGGAAGAACTGATACAAATAAAGTTGTAATATTTAAACCAAATGAAGATAACAAAATTGGAGATATTGTTTCTGTAAAAATTACAGAGACACATAAATGGTATTTAAAAGGAGAAATAATTTAGTATGGTAATGGTAACAGGTTTTTCTGATGAAGAAAAAGAAATACTAGAAAAATACTTGACTAAAGGAATGTCTGTAAGAGACATTGAAAAAGAACATAAAGGTTTTGGCAGAACAAGAATTAAAAATATTATTGATAAATATGCGCTTCATAATGAAGAAACTGCTAAGGAAGTTCAAAAAATTAGACTAACTCAAAAATATCATAAAGAAATTACAGATGAAGATTTAGATAGAGAAGAACTTTCAGATAGCGAAGTTCAAGATGCGTACTACAAAATAATGCAAGGTGAAAATACATTAACAGGACTTGCTCAAGAATTAGGTAGAAATAGAGAAACATTAAAAGGAGCAATAGAGGAATATTTAGGAGATAAAGAATCTATTGCTGAATTTAAAGCTGTTTTAAAACAAAATCAAAAAGTTAGTAAAGATAGACAAATGTTTTTCTCGCTTTCACCTGAAGAAAAGAAAAAAGTTATATTTTTAAGACTTAACTATAGAAGAAAATTACTTGGAAAATCTGAATATACAGAAGATTTGTTAGAGAGAAAATTCACAAGAACAATGAATTATTTTAATAAAAGAAATTCTAAGATGACAGATCCTAATGGATATTTATCAGAAGAACATATTTTGAAGATGATGTATGATTATCCAACTATTTTAGGGACAAGCATATCTGGAAAAATTAAACCAATTGTAAAATTATTAGATTATAAATTTTTAGGACCAAAGGATGCGTCTAAACTATTAAGAGAAAATCCATCGATACTTGGTACATCTTTAGAAAGAACATCTCTTCAAATGAATATATTAAGAGATACTGATACATTAAAATATGCGATGGAAAAACCAAGAACATTTAGAACATCACCTGAGCTTATGTATGCATTAATTCATGCATGGCAAGATACACATTTTACAAGAACACCATTTGTTACATTAAAAAAAGCTGAGGCTCTTTATAAGAAAACAGGAGAAGAGTTAGAAGAAAAATATGATGTAATGGATAGTAAATATGGTGATGATGAATATTTTGACGCAAGATAGAGGTAAAAAGTTATGGAAAATGTTGAAAAAATAAGTATAGAAGAATATTTAAAAAAGATAGGTTTTGAACAAGAAGAAGTAGAAGAAATTTTAGAATATGCAAATTCTGAAATTGATAGAAAAGTATTACACGAAAAAGTAAAATATTTAATATCTTTAGGATTAGAAGCTAGACAAATTAGAATAATTCTAGAAGAAGATTTATTGTTTATAACAGAAGATTTTAATACAATTCAAATCAATGGTGCTAGTTTATCAAAATTATTAAATGAAGATGAATTAAAGAATACTTTAGAAACAACACCTGAATTGTTAACTATGAAAAATGAAGATTTAGAAAGAAATATTAATTTATTAAAATTAGTAGTTCCAGATGAAGAATCTTTAAAAGTAGTTATTGAAGATAGAGGGGAATTATTAACATATAAACCTGATTATCTAAGTGATAAATTTACATTTTTTGTAAGTGAAGGAATGAAAGAAGATATTTTAAAAATAATTATAGAAAATGTTGAAGTATTTGATTTAGATAATGATGAAATAGATTTAGAAGAATTGAAGTATTAGAATAAAGAAAAAGGAAGTTGAAAACATGGCTGAATTATCACCAATGATGCAAAGTTATTTAGAAACAAAAGGACAATATAAAGACTGCATTTTATTTTATCGTTTAGGCGATTTTTATGAAATGTTTTTTGATGACGCTATTGTTGCATCTAGAGAACTTGAAATAACATTAACAGGAAGAGCATGTGGATTGGAAGAAAAAGCACCAATGTGTGGTGTGCCACATCATGCTGCTGAAATATATATATCAAGACTTATAGCAAAAGGATATAAAGTTGCAATTTGTGAACAACTTGAAGATCCAAAACAAGCAAAAGGTATTGTAAAAAGAGATGTAATTAGAGTTGTTACACCTGGTACTGTTATTGAAACAAACATGCTAGAAGAGAAGAAAAATAATTACATAATGAGTGTTGTAAAAAGAGGTATTTATTATGGTATTGGTGTTTGTGATATAAGTACAGGAGATTTTTATGCAACACAAATAAAACTTACAGAAAATAATTTTGAAAAATTACTTGATGAATATGCAAGATATTCACCAGCAGAACTAGTTGTAAATTTACAAATGGGAGGTTCTGAAAAAGAATTAAACATTTTAAAAGATAGAAACAATACATTTGTTACAGTAAGAGATGATTCTAATTTTGATACAAATTCAGATGTATTATTAAAGTTATATACAATAGTTGATGGCTTTGACAAAGCAAAAGAAGAATTTAATGATGAAGATTTAATTGTTTCAGCAATTAATGGACTTTTGAATTATTTTACTGAAACACAAAAAGTTAAACTTGAACATTTAAATAAAATTAAAGTGTATGAAGTGAAAAAATATATGTCACTTGATATTAATGCTAGAAGAAGTCTAGAACTTACAGAAAGAATGAGAGACAAATCTAAAAAAGGAACTCTAATCTGGGTACTAGATAAAACATCTACATCAATGGGCGGTAGATTATTAAGAAGATGGATTAACGATCCTCTTTTAGATGTAAAAGAAATTACAAGAAGATTAGATTCTGTTAAAGAATTAAAAGATAATATGATGTTAAGAGGAGATATCGTAGAAACTTTAAGAAAAGTATATGATATCGAAAGATTAGCTGGAAAAATATCTTATGGAAATGCTAATGCAAGAGATATGATTTCTTTAAGAAATTCACTTTCTAATTTGCCAGAATTAAAACAAATTTTGGGAATGACTACATCATCACTTTTAAAAAACTTATATGAAAGATTAGATGTTTTAACAGATATTCATAAACTTATTGATGATGCAATTGTTGAAGAACCACCAATTAGTGTTAAAGAAGGTGGAATTATTAAACCTGGATTTAACGAAGAAATTGATTCATACAGAAGTGCTTCAACAGAAGGTAAAAATTGGATAATTGCATTAGAAGCAAAGGAAAAAGAATTAACTGGTATTAAAAATCTTAAAGTGGGATATACAAGAGTATTTGGTTATTATATTGAAGTAACTAAATCATTCTTGAACCAAGTGCCAGAAAGATATGTTAGAAAACAAACATTAACTGGCGGAGAAAGATTTATAACAGAAGAACTTAAAGAAATTGAAAATAAAATTTTAGGTTCAGAAGAAAAAGTTATTAATCTTGAGTATGAAGAATTTACAAGAATTAGAAATGAAATAGCAAGAAATATAGAGAGATTACAAACTACAGCAAATGCAATTGCAAATGTCGATGTTTTAACAAGCTTGGCAATAGTTGCAGAAAATAATAATTATGTATGTCCTGAAGTAAATGAAGGAGATATTATAGATATTAAAGCTGGACGTCATCCAGTAATTGAAAAAATGATAGATGATGGAAGTTTTGTTGATAATGATACATATTTAGATAATGAAAATACAAGAGTAGCAATTATAACAGGTCCTAATATGGCTGGTAAATCAACATATATGAGACAAGTTGCAATAATCACACTAATGGCTCAAATAGGAAGTTTTGTACCAGCTGGTGAAGCGACTATTGGTATAGTTGATAAAATATTTACAAGAGTTGGCGCATCTGATGATTTAAGTAGTGGTCAAAGTACTTTTATGGTCGAGATGAATGAAGTTGCTAATATTTTAAAAGATGCTACACCAAAAAGTTTAGTTATTCTTGATGAGATTGGTAGAGGAACATCTACTTATGATGGTTTATCAATTGCTTGGGCAGTTGCTGAACATATTGCGGATAAAGAAAAGATTGGTTGCAAAACATTATTTGCAACACACTATCATGAACTTTTAGAGCTTGAAGAAAAAGTTGAAGGAATTAAAAACTTTTCTGTAGCAGTAAAAGAAAAAGGAGAAGATGTAATCTTCTTAAGAAAAATTGTAGAAGGTGGAACTGATGAAAGTTATGGTATTCACGTTGCAAAACTAGCAGGAGTTCCAAAAAGCGTTGTAACAAAAGCAGGAAAAATTTTACGTTCGCTTGAAAAAGGCGGAGTAAAAATTAAAGAAGAGAAAGAATCTAAAAAACAAGTTGAAGGTCAATTTGATTTATTTAATATGAGACTAGCTGATATTTCACATGAGTTAGATAAAATTAATGTAAATGAATTAACACCTATAGAAGCATTAAATACACTTGTTAGATTAAAGGAAAGTTTAAAATAAAAAAGATTTACTAAAGATGGAAAGATAAAAAAGATATTTTTCCATCTTTTATTTTGAGGAGTTATGGCTAAAAAGATTGATTTAAACAAAATAATTAAAAAAATGAATACAGAATTTCCAAATGATGAGTTAAGTGAGTTAGAAAAGGCAAGATATCTTTATGTTGAGCTTGGTAAGCTTTTGAAATTTGATATAAATTATATTTCTTCATCAGATAGAAAATCAGAAGATGTTTATTGGAGACCGGTTGATTTTGATAGAATTGATGATAATAAATATATTTGTAGACAAATTGCAGAAATATATGCAGAACTTTTGAAAAGAGTTGGAATTAATGCAAAAAGACATTTTAGAACAATGGGACAAGTGATAGATGAATATTTTGATTCTACAGGAAGACATGCATATACAGTAATGAAATTATCAGATGGAAGAAAGATAATTGCTGATTTAGTATATGATTTACCTTTTATTCAAAAAGGATTAGAAACGGTTTCATTTGGTACATCAACAGAAAATAGAGATGATATTGATTTATTAGATCCTGCAGAAGTTTATGAAATTGATAAAAAAATTAAATATATGAGTCAAATAGATCAAAAAAACTTAACATATGTATATTCTAATGAATTTTATAGAATGGTTAGAGAAGAGATTGAAAATCCAGAAATTTTAAAAGAATATGTGGATTCTACATATCCAGAAGAAGATAGAAATGACGTTTTAGCTAGATATAAATTAGATGCTATATCAAGATTTTTTGTTCTTGAAAAGTTAGGATTTAGAGAAGGTAAAATGTTTTTGAAAAAACTATTTCAAGACTTTTTTACAGAGGAAGAAAAATCAAAAATAAAAAAATGTGATTTAATTACAGAAGGTGAAAGACCACATTTTTATGGCGAGACAAAAATGATGCAATGTTATGCTTTAGATAGAGGTAATGGAAATTATGATTATTATATGTATGTAACAGGTAATAATTTAGAAAGAATGTCTAAAGATAAAGTTAAAAGTTTGGTTTTAGCAGAGTCTTATTCGCCTCTTGTAAAAAGCGAACTAATACCTGGTTTTGATGAGAGATAGTAACATAAAAGAAAACTCTTTGCATAAAATATAATGAAAAAATATTTTGTGTAAGGAGTTTTTTTATGTCTGAAATTGCTGGTATTTTAAATCTTAAAAGAGATATTTCTGATGATGTTAGTATACGAAAAATGAGTAAAATTCAAGAGTTAAATGCTGCAAATAATTGCGGTATGTTTTTGTCAAAAGAATGTAATTTAATTAAAAATTCGTTTAAAAATGAAAATAAAAAAGTAAATGTGTATACTTGTGGTGAATCAAGATATGTAATTTTAATTGATGGTGAATTTTATAATTTAAAAGAATTAAAAGTTGATTTGTGCGGATGTCATTCTTGTCAAAGTTGTACTGATGAAGAAATTATTCTTAATTTGTATTCTAAATATGGGAAAAGAATATGCCAATATTTAAACGGTGTATATGTAATTGTTATATGGGATGATAGAGAGAAAGAATTATTTATACTTAGAGATAGATTTGGAATTAAACCATTTTATTATTGTTTTAAAGATGATAATTTTATATTTGCATCAAGCATTAAAACTATTTTGGAAAGTGGTAAAATAGATGCTGTTTTAAATGAAGAAGGAATAATGGAATTGTTTTCGCTTGGTCCATGTAACAGTATAGGCAAAACACCGTTTAAAGATATATGTGAATTTGAACCGGCAACATTTATGGTGATAAATAGAAATGGAGTTTTTGAAGAAAAATATTGGGAACTTGAAAATAAAGAACATAAAGATTCTTTAGAAGATACAGCTGAAAATATTAGATATTTGGTTAAAGATTCTATTAAAAGACAAATGGATTATAAAGATGATTTTGGTGTTTTGTTATCAGGTGGTTTAGATTCAAGCATTATAGCAAAATTTGCAAGTTCGTTTTATAGAGAAAGAACAGGAGAGAATCTAAAAACATTTTCAGTAGATTATGAAAATCAAAATGAGAATTTTATACCAAATGATTTTCAACCTAATAAAGATGATTATTATATTGATCTAATGGTTAATGAACTTGGTACAAATCATAAAAGAATAATTTTAGATAGTCCGGATTTAGTAGATTCGTTAGAAACAGCTATGATAGCAAGAGATTGCCCGGGTATGGCTGATGTGGATTCTTCATATCTAGAATTCTTTAAAAGAGTTAAAGAAGATGCATCTTGCGTTTTAAGTGGAGAGTGCTCTGATGAGATATTTGGAGGATATCCATGGTATTTTAAAGAAGAACTAATGAGTTCTGGAACTTTTCCATGGTCTGATGCTTTAGATATAAGACAAAAGTTTTTAAGAAAAGATTGTTTTAAAAATATTAATTTAATAGAATATGCAAATGAAGTTTATAATTCGACTTTGAATAATTTAAAGTTTGAAAATTACGAAACTAATGAATCAAAAAAACATAAAGAATTGATGTATCTAACAATGAATTATTTTATGAAAACGTTGCTTGATAGAACTGATAGAATGTGTAGATATAGTTATATTGATGCTAGAGTTCCATTTTGTGATTATAGACTTGTAGAATATGCATGGAATATTCCTTGGGAAATGAAATCATATAAAGGAAGAGAAAAAGGACTTTTAAGATACAGTATGGAAGGATACTTGCCAAATGAAATAATTTATAGAAAGAAAAGTCCTTATCCAAAAACACATAATCCAAACTATTTAGAAAAGGTTTTAAAATTGCTTAAAAATATTTTAAATAAAGATGATTGTATGATTACACAAATAATTGATAAAACTTATTTAGAAGAGCTTGTTAATACTGAAGGAAAAATGATAGAGAAACCATGGTTTGGTCAACTTATGATGGGACCACAACTTATTGCATATTTTGCGCAACTAGAAATGTGGTTTGAAAGATATAATCCTAAAATTGAAATATAAAAAAGTAGCCTGAAGGTTTTGTAAAAACAAAGCTTTCGGGCTTTTAAATTGTAAAATTTGCATTTTTATTTTGCTTGGTGTATAATTACTTAGTGCTTATTAAAAATAAAATTAAGAAAAGGACAAACATAAGGTAAAATAAAATGAATTCAGTAAGAGAAGGAAGAAAAGTACTTTTTTCAATAAAAGTATCAACTCTTCTAACAATAATATTAACAATTGTAGTAACAATCACAACATGTAATTTGGTACTAGAGAAAAAATCACAAGAAGAAAAACAGATTTCAGAAGAAGTAATGCAAGAGGTTGCTATTGGAACTAATAAAATTGCGGTAGAAACAATGAGTGAACAATCAGAGATAAAAGAACACTTTCATGAATCTGCAAGATCAATTGATAGAAAAGAATTGGATGCATTGTTAAATCCAACAACAAAAATTGAAGATATAGTTATTTCAAAAGATATGGATTTAACAGTTAGAACAGGTCTATCAAAAGAAGATTTTATAACATTAATGACAAATATGAGTGCCGATACATCAGGATTTTTTGAAGAAAATGCAGCATTAATTTATGATTATTGTGAGCAATATCAAATAAATGAAATATTTTTTGTTGGATTAATTTCAGCAGAATCAGGATGGAATATTGCGCCAAATCATAGACGTACACATAACTATATTAGTTTAATGTCAGCAAATGGATTGATAAGATATTCTTCTGTTGAAAGTGGTTTAGAAACAGCAGCAAAAGTTTTACATGAAAAATATTTAACACCAGGTGGAGCTTTCTATTATGGATCTACACTTGCTGGAGTTAAAACTAGATTTTGTCCAGCGTCTGCAACATGGGTAAATTTAGTGTATTCAAGAATGCAACAAGCGTTAAAATAATTGAATAATAATACCGAGAAACCTTCAAATTTTTTTGAAGGTTTTTTGTCGTTTTGGATTATAAAAAATGTAACAAAAATTTAACGTTAAAATGTGCTAAAAAGGGCGAAAAAGTCTTGATTTTTTGAGGGTTTAATGATATAAATTAGGAGTATAAAATAAAAGGAGGAATTATGGGCTTTTTTGATAAATTAAAACAAGGATAAGGAAAAACAAAAAGTTCTATTGATGAGAAAATTAACAATGTTTTTAGTGTTTTCAGAAAAGTAGATGAGGACTTATTAGAAGAGTTAGAAGAAGTTTTAGTAATGTCTGATATCGGTATGGAAACTTCTGTTAAGATTATAGATAGTTTAAGACAAAAAATAAAAAAAGAAAAAATTGAAGATGAAGATGCTGTAAAAAAAGCATTAAAAGAAATAATGAGAGATATTTTAGATATCGCAGAACCAAAACTAAACTTAGATACAACACCTTCAATAATTTTAGTAGTAGGAGTAAATGGTGTAGGAAAAACAACTTCTATTGGTAAAATTGCTAATAACTTAGTAAAACAAGGTAAGAAAGTTGTTGTTGCAGCTGCTGATACATTTAGAGCCGCTGCGGTTGAACAATTAGATATCTGGGCGCAAAGATCTGGAAGTATAATTGTGAAAAAAGAAGAAGGTTCAGATCCTGCTTCAGTTGTATTTGATGCAATACAAAAAACAAACGAATTAGGTGCAGATGTTTTAATTGTAGATACAGCAGGAAGACTTCATAATAAAAAATATTTAATGGATGAACTTTTTAAAATTAAAAAAGTTATAGAGAAAGAAATGCCAGAAGCAAGTAAAGAAGTATTATTAGTTCTTGATGCTGAAACTGGACAAAATGCAATTTCACAAGTTAAAGCTTTTAAAGAAACAACAGATATAACAGGAATTGTACTTACAAAATTAGATGGTACAGCTAAAGGTGGAGTTGTACTTGGAATTGTTTCTGAAAACCAAATACCAGTAAAATTTATTGGTGTAGGTGAACAAATAGATGATATGCAAACATTTAATTCTACAGAATTTTTAGATGCGATTATTTAGAAAGGATATTGATAAAATGAGTGAACAAAAAAATCAAGAAGTTAAAGAAACAACAAATGATAAAAAAGTAACAAAAAGAAAAGTTTCAGTAAGAACAATAGTTGTTTTATTAGCTATAGTAATATTTGCTTTTGCTAGCTATATTTCTTATAGATCAAGTTATTTGAATTTTATAAGTGTTGGTGAAAATTATGAAGTGATATTTAACCAAAAAGCAGAAAATAAAGCAAGAATATTTACTATTTCAGCTGTTACAATTTTCTTCTACGTACTTATTAACACTGCATTTATAAAAAAAGGTTTAAAGAAATTCTTTGAAGATGAGAAAAAAGATTTTCCAAAATTACCTGGAAAAAGTATCAGCTTAATTTTAGCATTAATAGGAGGAACAATTGCTTCTATAATGCTTTCAGATAAATATTCAATATTTGTTAATGCTGCAGAATTTGGACAAGTAGATCCTGTGTTTGGAACTGCAATTGAATACTATGTATTTATAATTCCATTTATTCAAGAACTTTTAATATTCTTAATTGGAGCTATTATAGTTACATTAGCATATGTTGCTTTATACTATGTAATAACACTAAATTCAAATTTTGATGGTGTAGATGTCGAAGTTTTAAAGAAAAACACATTTATTAAACAAGAAATGTTTTTAGTAGTTTTATTAACAATATTTGTATGTGCTTATGTTTTTGTAGGAGCACAAAATATTTTAACAGGAACAATGCTTTCAGTTAAAGAAGCTGTTGATATTGATATAATTGGAGCTGGAAGATCAGATGTTACAATTAAAGTATGGGGATACAGATTATTTAGTATCGTAATATTTATAGCTGTAATGAAACTTCTATCAAATGTTAAAAAATCAGATTTCAAAAAAGGAATGCTATCAATATTGATGGTTCCAGCATATTTAATTTGTATGTTTGTTGTAATTATAGGTTTTGAAACTGTAATGGTTAGAACAAATGAATTTGATACAGAAAAAGAATATATTGGTTATAACATTAAATATACAAAAGATGCTTATGGAGTTAATATTGAACAACAAAATATAGATGAATATAAAACAATAACTCTTGATCAAGTTAACTCAAATCAAGATGTAATAAATAATATTCCAGTTATTACTGAAGATGTAACTTTAACTACAGTTGGAGAACATCAAGAAAACAGTGTATATTATAACTATGATAGAACAGCTTTAGCTGTATATCCAGTTGATGGAAAAAATAAACTTATGTATTTAACACCACGTGAAATATTAACAGAATCAGCAAAAAGTTATAAAAATAGAACTTATATCTATACACATGGATATTCATTAGTAGCAAGTTCTGCTAATGATGGAGATGCAGATGGATATACAGATTACATATTATCAGATTATACATCTCATGATAAAACACTTAATATTAAAGAACCAAGAATTTATTTCGGTTTAGAAACAGATAACACTATTGTAGTAAATAGTGATAACGGAAAAGAATATGATTATCCAGAAACACCATCAGTATTTGCAGAAAATGTATATGATGGAGAAGCTGGTTTAGAACTAGATGTAATAGATAGAGTAGTTTTAGGAATTAGTCAAAAAGATTTAAAACTTGCTACTTTAACTACAAATAAAGATACAAAAATTATTGCAAATAGAAATGTAATTGAAAGAGCTAAGAGAATATTACCAGATGTATTATATGATGAAGAACCATATTTAGTTATTTCTAACGAAGGAAAACTTGTATGGGTACTTGATGGATATACAAGATCAAATGCATATCCATATTCTCAAAGAACAGAAATTAACATTAAAGGATATAAAGAAGAATTAAACTATATAAGAAATTCAGTTAAAGTATTAATTGACGCTTATGATGGAACAACAACATTCTATATAACAGATAAATCAGATCCAATTATTATGACTTATAGAAATATGTATCCAGATTTATTTAGTGAAAATGAAATACCAGCTGATATAGCTGCACATTTTGTTTATCCAAAATTCTTATATAACATTCAATCAGATATAATTAGTACATATCATGATGTAAGTGAAGATACACTTTATAGAGCAGATGATGTATGGCAAGTTTCTAAAAAATCTGCAACAGGTTCTGTAACAGGAACAGCAATGGAACCATACTATACAATGCTAAAAACAATTGATAGCGATAAAGCTAATTTAGGTTTAGTACTTACATACAATAAACATGGTAAACAAAATATTTGCTCATATTTAGTAGGTACAGTAAATAATGGAAAGTCAAAACTTTCATTATATAAATTTAAATCAGAAAATAATGTTGTAGGAATGATGCAACTTAACAATCAAATAGAGCAAGATGAAACAATTTCTAAAGAACTTGAAGAGTTGAATACAAGTGGAACAAAATTAATTAAAGATATGATTATAGTTCCAGTTAATAAATCACTTTTATATATCGAACCAGTTTATCAAGTAATGTTAAATGAAAGTGAAATACCAGTTCTTAAGAAAGTAATAGTAGCTTCTGGAAATACAGTAGCTATCGGAGATACTTTAGAAGCAGCACTTGTAAACTTATTTAGTGATGCAAATTCAGTTGACTTAGAATTTATAAATACAGATAATATTGAAGCTTTAATAGATTCAGTTATCCGTGCAAATCAAAATTTAAATGAAAGTTTAAATGCTAATGATTTTGAAATGATTGGTAAAGATATAACAAGACTTCAATCAATGATTAATCAATTACAAACAGTTAGAGAACGTGACTTAGAAATAAAAAGAGAACAACAAGAAGAAACTGATGAAACAAAAAATGACGCAGTTTCAAATACAGTTACAAATGAAGTAGTAAATGAAGTAAAAGATCCTTCAAAAGCAAGAACAGTTAACATGGAAAATATTACTACAGGAAACGTAGCTAATAAAGCTAATTAATAAACAAAACTTGCTGACTAGAAATAGTCAGCAAGAGAAATATAATAAAAGGAGAAAAAACATATGAATTTAGCAAATAAATTAACAGTGTTTAGAATGATATTAGTTCCAGTATTTGTAATTATCGGATATTTAGGAACATTTGGTGTAATTACAGGAAATGTATGGGGAATACCAATGGCTTTATTTATAATGAATATAGTGTTTATAATAGCATCTATTACAGATAAATTAGATGGATATATAGCACGTTCAAGAAATCAAGTTACAACATTTGGTAAGTTTTTAGATCCACTTGCTGATAAAATTTTAGTTTTATCTGCACTTGTAATGTTAGTAGAATATGGTAAATTACCAGGATGGATTCCAGTAGTTGTTTTAGCAAGAGAATTTATCGTATCAGGATATAGAATGCTTGCTGTAGAAAAAGGTGGTCAAGTTATTGCTGCTTCTTTCTGGGGAAAATTAAAAACAGCAACAACAATGATTGCTATTATAGTTGTATTTTTTGATAAATTTGCATTCTGTAGCTTTTTAAATACATCAATGAATGTTGGAGAATATGTATTAAACGTTATTGGTTCAGTATTAATGATTGTTTCTGTAGTAGCAACAATTTTCTCTGGATATGATTATTTAAAAGGTGGAAAAGAATTTTTAAAAGATAATTAATTGATAAAGGAATAAAAATGAATAAAGAAGACGCAAGAAAAAGAATTGACGAATTGAAAGAAATTACAGCATATCATGCGAAAAAATATTATGATGATGACGATCCAGAAATTAGTGATTTCGAATATGATATGTTAATGCTTGAACTTAGAAATCTTGAAAAACAATTCCCCGATTTGATAACAAGTGACTCTTTAACTCAACATGTTGGTGGAACTGTAAAAGAAGGTTTTGAAAAAGTTGAACATGAAGTACCGCTTCAAAGTTTACAAGATATATTTGACTATGATGAACTTTATGCATTTGATGAAAGAGTAAAGAAAGCATTAGATAATGAAAGTGTTAAATATATTGTAGAAACAAAAATAGATGGACTTTCAGTAAGTCTTGAATATAAAAATGGTAACTTTGTAAGAGGTGCAACTAGAGGTAACGGACTAGTTGGTGAGGATATTACAGAAAACTTAATGACTATTAAGCATATTCCTAAAAAATTAAAAGAACCTGTTGATATTATTGTTAGAGGTGAAGTTTTTATAGGAAAAGCTGAGTTTGATAAAATGAACGAGGAAAGAGAAGCAAATGAAGAATCTTTATTTGCGAATGCAAGAAATGCTGCAGCAGGTTCATTAAGACAATTGGATAGTAAAATAACAGCACAAAGACCATTAGATATCTATATATTTAATGTTCAAAAATCAGATACAATAAAGTTTAATTCACATTTAGAATCATTAGAATATTTAGAAAAATTAGGATTTAATGTAAATCCAGTTAAAGTTTCATGTGATTCAGTAGAAAATGTTATTAAAGAAATTGAAAACATTGGTGAAAATAGAGAAGAATTAACATTTGGTATTGATGGAGCTGTTATTAAAGTTGATGATTTAAATCAAAGAGAAATCTTAGGTGTTAACTTTAAAACTCCAAAGTGGGCAATAGCTTATAAATATCCACCAGAACAAAAAGAAACAATTTTAAAAGATATCGCACTTCAAGTTGGTAGAACTGGAGCAATAACTCCAATGGCGATATTAGAACCAGTTAAAGTTGCAGGTTCAACAATTTCTAAAACAACACTTCATAATGAAGATTTTATTAAAGAAAAAGATTTAAGAATTGGTGATACAGTAATAATTCAAAAAGCAGGAGATGTAATTCCAGAAGTTGTTGGAGTGGTAAAAGATAAGAGAACTGGAAATGAAAAAGTTTTCGAAATGCCAAGAAAATGTCCTGTATGTGGAGCTGATGCTGTAAGAGAAGATGGTGAATCAGCAGTTAGATGTATAGGAATTGAATGTCCAGCAAAACAATATAGAAATATACTTCATTTTGCTTCAAGAGAAGCGATGAATATTAAAGGATTAGGCGATAGTATTATTGAAGAGTTCTTAAATAGAGAATTTATAAAAAATATTGCAGATCTTTATACATTAGAATTAGATGATATAGCATCACTTAAAAAGAATGGTCAAAAATTTGCTCAAAACTTAATAGATAGTATTAATGAGAGTAAAAATAATGAATTCTATAGAGTGATTAATGGATTAGGTATTAGACATATTGGTGTTAAAGCAGCAAAAAGTCTAGCTAAAGCTTATAAAAACATTGATAATTTAATGGAAGCTTCTGTTGAAAGTTTACTTGCAATAGATGACATGGGAGAAATTATGGCAGAAAGTGTATATGATTTCTTCAGTCAAGAACAAACAAGAGATTTAATTGATAAATTAAAATCATCTGGAGTAAATATGCAAATAGAAGAAACAAATATGGTAGATTCAAGATTTGAAGGTATGATATTTGTTTTAACAGGAGGTCTTGAAAATTATTCAAGAAAAGAAGCTGAAGATATAATAGAAAGCTTCGGTGGAAAAACATCATCATCAGTATCTAAGAAAACAACTTATGTTTTAGCTGGAGAAGATGGTGGAAGTAAATTAACAAAAGCACAATCATTAGGTATAACAATCATAAATGAAAATGAATTTATAAATATGATAAAATAAACGAAAGGAATTTTAAAAAATGAAAGAAGAAACAAAAGAAAACAATTTCAAATTCCATGATTCAATTATATCATGGGCATGCATCATATGGGCGGTAGCATCAGTTGCACTAATGTGCTATTTTACAGGAATGAATCAAGTAACATTCTCAATTATGACATTTGGTCAATTATTTATAGTAATGGGAATTATTTCATTCGTTAAAAGACAAGCAATAATGGGAGGAGTATTTACTGTTACAGGTATAGGAAGTATTGTTATTCCTGCTATTAATCAATGGGGTGGTATGTTTGGTTCTGGAGCAGAATCAGATAATATATTCCCAATATTACTTTCAACAGCTATAACATTAATTGGTTTATCAATGCTTGTAGTACCAGGAATATTAGAAAATATGGCAGAAAGAAGATGCTCATTAAAAGTTAAAGGTGAATGTGTAGATATTAAAACTGTAACATATTCTAATGGTAAAGTTTATTATGCACCAGTATATAGTTATACAGTAGATGAAAAATTATATACAAAATGTACTGAAAGATATAAATCAGATAATGTTCCAACAGTTGGTTCAAGATTTGAATTTAAAGTAAATCCTAAAAAACCAGAAGATGTTTATTTTGAAGCATCAAAACCATCAAAAATGTTAATATACATTTTTGGAATGAGTTTCTTTATTGCTGGTGTAGGAATGGTTATAACAGTATTATCTAATATTTAATATTGCAGTTGAAAGGGAAATAAACGTGAACGATAATTATACATTTGAGATGTTTTGGGAAGATTTAGATAATGGATACAAAATATATTATACATATATGGACTGTAGATATTTAATCTATAAATTAACAAAAAATTGTTATAAAAACGAACTTATCCTAGCACCTGAAAAATGTCCTCATCAAAAGAATGCAATCTTTACTTTAAAAAGAGTAAAAGAGATTTTTCCATTCATGACAGATAGAGAATATGATACAGGGTTATAAGAGATAGTTTGGAGGAAAAATGGACGAAAATTTATTAATTCCAAAGGTTCATGATATTGATGAAGAAATTACTGAAGTATCATTGAGACCTAAGTTATTAAATGATTACATAGGACAAACTAAAGTAAAAGAGAGTATGAAAATATATATAGAAGCTGCAAAGAAAAGAGGCGAAGCCTTAGATCATGTGCTTCTATATGGTCCTCCAGGACTTGGAAAAACAACTCTTTCTAATATTATTGCTAATGAACTTGGATCTAATATAAAAATTACTTCAGGTCCAGCAATAGAAAGACCAGGAGACCTAGCTGCTCTACTTACAAATCTACAAGAAAATGATGTTTTGTTTATAGATGAAATTCATAGAATGAATAAAAGTATAGAAGAAATATTATATCCAGCATTAGAAGATTTTTGTTTGGATATAATCATAGGAAAAGGACCAACAGCAAAATCAATTAGACTAGATTTGCCTAAATTTACATTAGTTGGTGCAACAACAAGAGTAGGTTCATTATCAACACCACTTCGTGATAGATTTGGAATAGTTTCAAAACTTGAACTATATTCAAATGAAGATTTAACAACAATTGTTAAAAGATCTAGTGCGATTTTAGGTATTGATATAGATGAAGAAGCTGCTTTAGAAATTGCAAAAAGATCAAGAGGAACACCTAGAATTGCAAATAGGTTATTAAAAAGAGTAAGAGACTATGCCGCAGTATTAGGTGATGGTGAATTATCATTAGAAATAACAAAACTAGCTCTTGATAGATTAGATATTGATGATTTAGGTCTAGATAATACAGACAGAAAAATCTTAGAAACAATAATATATAAGTATTCAGGAAAAGCTGTAGGAGTAGAGACTTTAGCAGCTACAATAAATGAAGAAGTAGAAACAATTGAAGATGTATACGAACCTTATTTAATGCAAATAGGATTTTTAGCAAGAACTCCACGAGGAAGAATAGTGACTCCTGTGGGTTATGAGCATCTTGGCATTAAATATGAAGGGTAATAAAGGTATATTTATGAAAGAATTAATCAAAAAAGATAAAATTAATGAATTCTTTAAAGTTAAATTAGTTAAATTCTTTAAAGAACATGGGATGTTTATATTAGTTTCATTAATATTGCTTTGGGTTAGTTTGCTTTTAATACAAATGGCAGATAACTATATTATGCATGATCCAACCAATCAAAAAGAAACTAGTATGTTAATTGGGTTATTTAATAATAACTTTGGAAAAATTGCTACAGGGGTTACAACAGCGCTTTTAATAATTAACATGATAATATTTATAGTTATAGGAAAAAAAGAGATTGATATGTCTAAGATTTTCTTAATAATTATAATTCCATTAGGTTTAATACATGTGTTCTTAAGTCCTTTAGGAAGAATTCCTGATGAGATTTATCATTCAAGAAGAGCTTATGAAGTTTCACTTGGATATCTAATTACAGATATTGATGTTGAAAATGATGAAAGAGGTAGAGTTCTTCCACAAGATTTAAGAGTTGTTGTTGAAGGTAATATTTCTTACGAAACATTTAAACAAAGAATTGAGTATGTAGAAGGAAAATATGCTGGAACAGAAGATTTTATGACATTCCCTAATGTTGCTGTATATACATTTATATCGTATGTACCTCAAGCTTTAGGAATGGGATTAACTAGAATTTTCACAGATAATATTTTGGTTCAATTATATGCTGGAAGAATAGTTAACTTTGCATCTTTTGTTGCAATTGTATATTTTGCAATGAGAAAATTACCATTTAAAAAGCTTGCAGTATTGTTAATTGCTGCACTTCCAATTGGTATACAACAAGCTGCATCTTTATCACCTGATGCACTTACAAATGCATTATCAATTTATTTTGTAGCATACATATTACATTTAATTTATAGAGATGAAAAATTAACAAGAAAAGATTATATAATGCTATCTATAACATCTGTGCTAGTAGCATTAATTAAAATAATTTATTTGCCACTATGTGCATTAATTTTCTTAATACCAGATAAAAACTTTGATAGTAAGAAAAAGAAATGGATTATTTTATTAGCAATATTTATTGTGTCAGTTATATTAAACTTAGCATGGTTAAAATTTGCAAATTCAAGATATCCAATGGCTTATCATGGTGCAAATCAAAAAGAACAAATTTCGTTTATTTTACAAGATCCATATAGATATATTCAAACATGTTTTAGAGATTTACATATGAGAATTGATTTCTATATATTTGGATTAGTAGGAAAAGATTTATCACATATAGATATTGATATGTCAAATATCATGTTAATGGCTTTATTATTTATTCTGTTATATTCATTTATAATAGACGATAATGAAAAAATAAAACCAAACTTCATTGTTAAAGGCTTTTTCTTCTGTATATTCTTAGCAATAGTTGCTCTTTTATATACAAGTGAATACTTAACATGGAATCCAGTAGGAAATTATTGGGTAAATGGAATACAACCAAGATATTTTATACCAATGTTATTACTTTTAGCAGTGGTATGTAATATAAACAATATTAAAGTAGAAAAGAAAGTTGATTATAGGTATATTTATATAACCGTAATTGCAGCTAATTTACATGCTATAGTATCAATGTTTAATATATTTATGAAGTAAAGGAGATAAAATAAAATGAAAAAAGTAATTATTATCGGTGCTGGACCAGCTGGTTTAACAGCAGGATATGAACTTCTAAATTCTGAAGATGCAAAGGATTATGAAGTTGTAATACTTGAAGAAACACAAGAAATTGGTGGTATTTCAAGAACAGTAAGATACAATGGAAACAGAATGGATATCGGTGGACACAGATTTTTCTCTAAAGATAAAAGAGTTATGGATTTTTGGGAAAAATTAATGCCAATCCAAGGTGCTAATTCTTTTGATGATGAGAAATTAGGAAGAGTTAAACCATTAAAAGAAGGTGGACCAAATCCTGAAAAAGAAGATAAAGTAATGCTTGTTAGAACAAGAGTATCAAGAATTTATTATTTGAAAAAATTCTTTGATTATCCAATTAGTTTAAAACTACAAACATTTACTAATATGGGATTAATAAGAACAATGAAATCAGGATTTAGTTATATAAAAACTAAATTCGTTAAAAAACCAGATGATTCATTAGAGAACTTCTATATTAATCGTTTTGGTAAAACACTATATAGTATGTTCTTTGAGAAATATACAGAAAAATTATGGGGAAGACATCCAAGAGAAATTTCAGCTGACTGGGGAGCACAAAGAGTTAAAGGTGTATCAATCAGTGCAGTTATTAAAGATGCTTTCTTAAAAATATTCGGTGGAAAAAATAGAAAATCTAAAGAAACATCATTAATTGAAGAGTTCTGGTATCCTAAATTTGGACCAGGTCAACTTTGGGAAACATTAGCTGATGAATTCCAAAATAAAGGTGGAAAAATCTTAAAAGGATATTCAGTTAAGAAAATTAAAGTTGAAGATAACAAAATTAAATCTGTTGTTTGTGAAGTTAATGGTACAGAAGTTATATTAGAAGGTGATATATTTATCTCAACTATGCCAGTTAAAGATTTAGTTGGTGGATTTATTGGACAAGAAGTTCCAGAAGAAATTTCTAATATAGCAAAAGGACTTCCATATGTTGATTTCCAAACAGTTGGTGTTTTAGTTAATAAAATGAAACTTCAAAATAAAACTAAAATGAAAACTTTAGGAAATATAGTTCCAGACTGCTGGATTTATGTTCAAGAACCACAAGTTAAAATGTTAAGATTACAAATATTTAATAACTGGTCTCCATATTTAGTAAAAGATGCAGAAAATACAGTATGGTTTGGTCTTGAATATACATGTCAAGAAGGTGATAAATTCTGGAATATGGATGATAAAGAATTTTCAGAATTTGCAATTGATGAACTTGCAAGTATGAATATTATTGATAAAGCTGATGTATTAGATTCACATAGAGAAAGAGTTAAAAAAGCTTATCCAGCATATTTTGATACATATGAACATATTGATACATTAGTTGAATATTTAGATAAAATAGGAAATCTATATTGTATAGGTAGAAATGGACAACATAGATACAATAATATGGATCATTCTATGGCAACAGCTTTTGAAGCAGTATCAAATATTAGAACTGGTAAAGAGACAAAAGAAAATATTTGGAACGTAAATACGGAACAAGAATACCATGAAACAAAAGCTGATGAATCTGAACCAGAAAAAGCAGCAAATTAATTAAATTTATAGATTTATAGGCTGCAGTAAAATGCAGCCTATAAAAATTTTATTACAAAAGGTAAAGAAACAATGAAGAAGAATTCAAAATCGTTATTAATTATTTTAATAGTAGCAATTTTATTAGAGGTATTTGTTTTTAACATTACTTCTTTTAGACTTTTGTTTGGAAATTATGAAAGACAAGAATATAGCGTAAGTTTAAATGAAATAAATGATGATAAAGCTTACTTAGAAGCTAAAGATATTAATAGAAAAGTTGGTACTATTAAAGTAATTTTTTCTGAAGATGCTGAGACTATGGACTATAGATTGTTTTATATAGATGAAACAAGTTCGAGATATTTTACACTTCCTGGTAAAGTCTATGTAAGTGGAGAAGAAAGAACTTCGTATATTCCAGTATATTTATCAGGTAATGTAAAAAATTTATCAGTTGAAATCGACGAAATTCATAATGAATTAAATATGGTAGAAAAGATAGTTATAAATGAGAATATTCCAATAGATTTTAATGTGCTTAGAGTATTAATTACTACATTTGTAATATTCTTTATAATTGCATTTAAGAAATCAAAAATATTTAATTCAGAATATGAGAAAAAGAATTTAAGTCAAGAATTTATTTTGATTGGAGTTCTTGCTGTTGCATTAATTATTGCAGCATGGATAAACGTTAATGCTATAAACAATGTAGAAGGCGAAAGATATTCAAAAGAGTTTGTATTAGCAGTTGCTAATAACCAGTTCCATCTTTTAGAAGAACCATCAGAACTTTTCAAATCTTTAGAAGATCCATATGATGCAATAACAAGAACAAAAGAGACAAAAAGAGAAGTAGATTATAAATGGGATACAGCGTATTATAACGGACATCAATATATTTATTTTGGAATTTTACCACTTCTTTTAACATTTTTACCTTATTATTTAGTAACAAGAAAATTCTTAGATATATCTATAGTAATATTTATTTTTACAGCGATAATATTTGTTACATTAAAAGAAATATTAATAAAAGTATTGAGAAGATATTTTGAACATTTATCATTTAAATCTGTATTTTGTTCACTTGTAATTTTTCTTTCAGGTACATTAATATGGTATGGTAATGGAATGGGAAGAATATATGAACTTGCAATTCTTTCAGGACTAGCATTTGTACTTATGGGTATAAACTTTATATTAACATCAATGGATAGAGATACAAGAAAATATAGATTTATTTTTGCTGGATCACTTTGCTTGGCTCTTTCAGTTGCATGTAGACCAACAGATTTGCTTGCAAGTTTATTAATAGTTCCATATCTTTTAAAATTATTAATAGATAATATTAAGAATTTCAAAAATGATAAAATATCATTATTTAAACTTATATTAGTAGTAGGAATACCATATATAGTTGTTGGCTCATTATTAATGATGTATAATTATGTAAGATTTGATAATCCATTTGATTTTGGAGCTAAATATCAATTAACAGTAAATAATATGTTAAAACTTGGAAATAGATTTTCATCAATTCCATTTACACTAATGATTAATTTATTTAGTGTACCAATTTTTGAAGGACAATTTCCATTTATAACACATCATAATAATATTATGGTTTATTATGGATATCACTATATTGAAAATATGATAGGTGGACTATTTATTATAGCACCAATATGTTTTGCAAACTTTTTCGTATTTAAAGCGTTTAAGAAAAGTAAAAATAGAGAGTTTAAAATATTAATATCAGAACTTTTAATTGTTGGAGTAATATCAGCTGGATTAAGTGCTATGATGGCTGGAAGTAATCAAAGATATTTAATAGATTATGCATGGATGTTTATACTTGCTGGTATATTAATATTTATGATTTTACTTGAAAAATTTAAAAGTGTTGAAGCTAAAAGAATATTAGAGAAAATGTTTGGAATAATTACAGTATTTACATTCTTTGTTGGAATTGGATGTGGAATTATTGGAGAACATGATTATTTTGAATATTTCTCTAAAGAAGAATATTATAAGACTAGATATACAATTTGTTTTTGGGAATAAAAGGAGTAAAAAATGAAATTATTAATGCATACTTGTTGTGCACCATGTAGTGTATATTGTATAGATACTTTAAGAAATGAAGGGATTGAGCCAGTTGCATACTGGTTTAATCCTAATATACATCCATATATGGAATATAAAGCAAGAAGAGATACTTTAATTGAATATTCTAAAATGATTAATTTAGAACTTATTATAGATGAAGATTATGGATTAAAAGAATTTTGTAAAAATGTATCAGATGATTTAACAAATAGATGTGTAAAATATTGTTACAGAGTAAGAATGGAACAAGCTGCTAAATTCGCAAAAGAAAATGGATTTGATGCATTTACTACAACTCTTTTAATTAGTCCTTATCAAAGACATGATGAACTTAAAAAGATATGTGAAGAAGTTGCACAAAAATATGGAGTAGAGTTTTTATATAGAGACTTTAGACCAGGATTTAGAGAAGGTCAAAATAAAGCAAGAGAGCTTGAACTTTATATGCAAAAATATTGTGGATGTATATTTTCAGAAGAAGATAGATATTCAGATAAAATAATGAAAGATAAAAAGAAATTTAAAGGAGAATAAATTCTTGGAAATTAGAAAAATAGATTCAAATAAATTAGATTATAGCGATTTATTATTAGAAGCAGATCCAGAAATAGATGTTGTTAAAGAATACATTGATAAAGGTGAGATGTATGTGCTTTTTGAAGATGATGCAACTCCTGTTGCTGAAATATTAATAACAAAAGTAAATGACGAAGAATGTGAGCTTAAAAATATTGCAACATCTAAGACTGCAAGAGGAAAAGGATATGCAGGAATATTGATTTCACATGTTTTTGAAATTTATTCAAAAGAATATAAAAGAATGATTGTTGGAACAACAGAAAATATGATTCCATTTTATGTATTAAAAGGATTTAATAAGTATCATCATACTGTAAAAAACTTCTTTATAGATAATTATAAAGAGCCAATTTATGATGGACAGCTTCATTGTATAGATATGTATTATTATTCAAAAGAATTTAATAAATAGTTTTTTGGCGCTAAAATTTTTAGCGCCTTTTTTGACATTTTGTAATTAGAATTTAATAAATAAAATATTAAAATTTTATGGAATTAAATGTCATTTTATGATAGTATGTTGATTGGAATAGTATATATAAATTTTAAACAAAAGAGGTATTTGTGATGGGAAACAGAAGTCGTGGAATGATAATAATTATGGTATTAATAACAATGTTTTTTATACCATTTTTCTATTTTTCAATAGGACCAGTAATTAAAAAATCAAAAATGGATGGAACAGTAGAAGCATATAAGGTTACTTTTGAAGAAATATATAATGAAGGTGGATATGATGATGAAGGATATTGGGAAGATCCTTATTATACATATAAACCAACATATTATTATCGAGTAAATGATATGGAATTTTCTTATACAACATCATCTTCAAGTACTTCAAAAAGTTCATATAAAAGTGAGATGACAATTCATTACGACAAACATAATCCATATAATGCTATAGCAGAAAGTGAAATAAGTCCTATGGTAATTGTTATGGTAACAGGTATGTATGTAGTATTTATGGGAATATTTGGCTTTTTAGGATATACAAATAAAAGAATGGATGAAGATATGAATTTAGGTCAATAAGGAAAAAATAATATGAGAGTTTCAAAAGAAAATGAATTAAATAAATTATTACCTAAAGCTTTAAGAGATGAATATGCAATAGGTATTCATGGTTTTGATACTAAATTCTGGAAAGAAAAAGAAGATGGATCTTATG
This sequence comes from Candidatus Scatovivens sp., assembly GCA_045613965.1. Lineage (GTDB taxonomy): Bacteria > Bacillota > Clostridia > TANB77 > CAG-508 > Scatovivens. The sequence goes on along the minus strand of JAZLBY010000076.1, from coordinate 21 downwards.
AACCAGATATAGAAGGTATTA
>JAZLBY010000075.1:0-2805 GCA_045613965.1 Candidatus Scatovivens sp. | reverse complement strand
TAACAATTGTATCAACTAAATGATAATTTTCTTTTTGTCCTAATATTAATGCATTTAATATGATACTATGTAACATTATATTATCTTTTCCATGGCACATATAAATTTTATTATTATGTCCTTCTTTCCAAAAATCTTCCCAAGTACAATCTGTTCTATTTTCGCATATTTTCATTGTATCTGTAATATATCCCATTACAGCTTCAATCCAAACATACATTTTTTTGTCTTCATAACCAGCTAAAGGTATATCAACACCCCATGTTAAATCTCTAGTTACTGCTCTATCTAATAAACCTTGTTTTAAATATTTTAAAGTTTCGTTTTGAGCATTAATTCTCCATTCATGTTTAACTTTTTCTGTATGTTCTTCAATTTCTTTTTGGAATTTTGATAAAGCTAAATATAATACTTTATTATCTTTTTCAACAACTTTAGAACCACAATCAATACAATTTCCAGCTAATAATTCTGTAGCTGTTGGTACATGTAAACAAGCATCACATTGATCACCTTTTGTTTCTTGTCCGCATTCAGGACAAGCTAAAGTTATTTCTCTATCAGATAAGAATTTACCACAGTGCTCACAATATGGTTGTGGTTCTTCTTTTTCATAAATATAACCATTATCATATAATTTTTTAAATAATTCTTGTACTTTTTCTTTATGATAATCATCGTATGTTCTAGAATATAAGTCATAAGAAAATTGATATCCATCGAACATTCTGTTGAACTCTTCATCATATTTTTTTGCTATTTCTACTGGAGTAATTCCTTCTTTTTTAGCTCTTTCTGTAATTGGTGTTCCATGACAGTCTGAACCAGAAACGTAAAGAACATTATCTCCTCTTAATCTATAGTATCTTGCTAGCAAATCACCTGAAATAAGTCCTGCTATATGTCCTAAGTGTAATGAGCTATTAGCATATGGCCAAGCTCCTCCAATAAGTATGTTTCTTTTTTCCATTGTCTTATATTCCCTTCTATTTTTTAACTAAAATATTTATTTTCTTGAGTATCACCTAAATATCTTTCTGTTCCATCATCTTTTTTAGGTAATAAATCAACTCCAGCTGTTATTGCTCCTAAAGCTACTCCAGCAGCAAATCCAGCAGCATCTTTAATTCCTTCTTTAATTTGTGTTTTTTCGTTTTCTTGAACTCTATAATTAGCTTCACCTAAAGCTTCTTGAGTTAATACTGATGCAGATACACCACATTCTCTTTCTATTTGACATGTATTTCCATAAAATTCACATGCTAAATCTTCTATTTTTTGTGATCTTACTTCTGGTTCAAGATCTTGTGAATTTATAGCATCTAATTCTTTTTTATAAGTTTCTTTTAATTGTGCAAATCTTTCTTCAAAAAGTCTTGCATTAACTTCATTACCTTCAACGAACTCATTTCTTGTTGTACCATCTACATCTTTAAATTGAACTTTTCTATCCAAATCAACTTCAGTAGTATGTTCTTCAACGTTATTAACTTCTTGAGTTTCTCCTGTTTCTTTAACAAGTGAAGCCATTCTCTCATCATATTTTGGATTGTCAACTAATGTTTTACCAGTTTGACTTGCTACTCTTGCTCTTGTTTGCATTCCATTTTCTTCTGTTTTAATTACAACAACTTTTCCTGAATCATTGCCTAAATCCATACCATCTAAAAATGGTGTTAATTGCGCAGGATCGTTAACTACTGCTACACCTTTAATTGCATCAGATGTTAATTTATTTTCTAAACAGAACTTTTTAAGTTCATCTAAACTCATTCCAGCACTTTCAGCAATTGCTGTTAATCTTTCTTCTTCTTTTGAAATTTCTTCTTGAATTTCTTGTGCAGACATTCCTTCTTTATTTGCAATATCATATAATTGATCATCGCCATTTACTTTAATATCAGCACTTTCTTCTTTTTCTTTAACTTTAGAAATTGTTTTTCTTGGTGAATCTGGTAATAATTCATCTTTTTCAACAGATCTAGTAAATTCTTCCATTGTTTCAGGTTTTACTAAATCATCTAATTTAAGGAATAATGATGGTGATACTTCTAATCCATCTAAACCTTTTGTTTTTAATGTATTTGAAATTTCTCTTTCCATTCTTGGTGTTAACGCAAATTGTTCTTTACTTGATGCAGCATCTGGAAATACACATGCCATATCTTGACCTTTTGAATTAACTATTAAATCTAATTTTTCTCCATTTGGTAATACAAGTGGAACTACATATGTCCTCATTAACTTTTCGTTATCTAAATCTGGTGTATATTTACCTTGACCAATAAAATTAGTTTGATAATATTCACCTAATGTTTTTATTTTATCTGTCTCTATTGCTGCATTTGCAGTTTTTCCAGTATCTCCATTCTCTTTAATATAACTTGAATTCATAGCAGATAATGCTGCTACTAAACATTGATCAACATGAGTTAATTGTGAACTAGCCATTGATTTTACCTCCAAATTTTATCTATTGTATCATTAATTATTATATAAATAACTACTAATAAATTCAAGGCTTTTATATGTTTTTTAAGTATATTTTTTATTACAAAAACGTAGCATTATTCATCATAATACTACGTCTTATTTTTATAAGTTTTTATTATGTTTTGTTTTTGGATAAAGATTATCATCCAACAATTCTTCTTCTATTCTAGCTTCTACTCTTTGTTTTTCTTTTTCCAAAATTTTATTTTTTCTTAACTCTTCTCTTTTAAATCTTTTAGCTTCTTGTTTTATTTTCTTAGCCTCAATTTTTTCTCTCTTCTTAAACTCTTGTTTTTCCTTTTTTATCTTTTT
>JAZLBY010000074.1:0-36116 GCA_045613965.1 Candidatus Scatovivens sp. | reverse complement strand
TAAGGAGAAAAATATAATGAAACTTTCAGTTCAAAATGAAGCCGAAGTTTTAAATAATAAAGCAAAAAATCGTAAAATAATAACCCTTTATAAGATATTATCTTACGACTTAATTTTTTATTATACAATTTCATATTTATTTTTGGTAAATGTCAAAGGATTATCAGCTGCACAAATTGTTTTTGCTGATTCTTTTTATCCTTTGTTTAAATTACTTTTTCAATTACCATGTACTCTTTTTATTCAAAAATTTGGTAAACGAAACAGTTTAATTGTATCAAATATTGCAGTATCAATATTTGTAATACTAACAATTGGATTAATTGATACTTTCACCATGATTGTTTCAAACTTTTTCTTAGCATTTGCATTTGTAATTAAAGCAATGGCTGAACCAACTATACTATACGACTCTTTAGAAGATACGCCAAATAAAAGAGAAACTTTCACAAAATATGAAGGAAAATCTGCTGCTGGATACTTTTTCCTTGAAGCCATAACATCATTAGGTACTGGATTTTTATATGTTATAAATCCTTATATTCCATTAATAATTTGTTTGTTAGTAACAATTTTCACAGTATTCTTATCAACACTGTTACATGAAATTCCGACAAACACAACTATTGAAAAAGTTCAATCTGCTAAAGAACAATTCCAAAATCATGTAAAAGATTTAAAAATTGCTTTTAAATTCATAGTTAAATCTGGAAGACTTCGCTCATTAATACTATACAACAGTTTAATGGCTAGTTTATTATTCTTAACCAATACATTTCGTCGAAGTTTATTAGATGACATTGGTGTTTCATCAGAATATTTTGGAATTATTTTTACAATTTTTGGTATAGTAGCAAGTATATCTGCAACCAAAAGTTATAGTATTCACAAAGCATATACAAACAAAACACTTTCATTAATTGGACTATCATATACAATTTCAATTATTGTTTGCGGAGCTGCTGTAGTACTTAAACTACCATTATTTTTAATGTATTACATACTATTAATTGCATTCTCTGTAAATTATATTATGAAGGGACCTTTCTATACCCTAATCAAACAATATTTAAACAGTTTTTGTGATAGTAACATGAGATTAAAGATATATTCAGCAAATTTATTTTTCGAATACATTTCAGCAACAATATTCTCTTTAATTTGTTCATGGATAATGGGATATTTCTCAAACGCAGTAACAACATTGTTGCTTGGTTTAGTTTCAACCGTACTAATGATTTTATTATTAATTTACATGTCATCTAGAGTAGGATTAAAGCCAGAAGAATACTCAAAAGACGATATTTATTATGATGATACTCAAACAGAAAATTAATTATTTACAAAATATATGTCTACCAATAGTTAAAACTTGAGGACGACTCCAAATCCATTTAGAAGTAGCTGTACTAGGATTAAAATAATAGATGCATCCATACGTTGGATCCCATCCATTAATGGCATCCTGTGCAGCTTTTTTCGATTGTTCATTAGGTGATAAATTAATTTGTCCATCTGAAACACAAGTATAAGCCCCTGATTGATATATTACTCCAGCTATAGTATTAGGAAATCTTGAATCCGACACTCTATTTAAAACCGTTGCTGCAACTGCAACCATTCCTTGATATGGCTCGCCTCTTGCTTCTCCATATACCAATCTACTAAGTAAATTTAAATCTGAATTATTAGTATTATTTCCTGTATTATTTTTACTTCCACTTATTCCAAGAGCATTTAACGTTTTTTCACCAACAATACCATCAACATTTAAATTATTTCTCTTTTGAAAATTTTTAACAGCATTATACGTTTTACTACCATATATTCCATCGATATTTCCACTATAATATCCCCACTCTTTTAATCTCTTTTGTATCTCTTTAACTTCTCCACCTGTAGAACCATATTTAGAAAGTGAAAAACATACAGGAATTATTTTTATTAAAAGCAATAACATCGTTACAAAAATTGTTAAAAAAACAAGATTTTTCTTCACTTTTATTCAACCTCCTATCCCTTTTATTTCTAGTATTTCACAGTTTTTCATTTTTATTCTTTTTTGTTGTGTAACATTTTTGTAATATTGTAATATAAAAGTAATTATTAATTCATTATTTTTCCTTGAAAAAATGGGATTTTATTAATATAATACATTTAATTAAAAGGTATAGGAGTGTCTTAAAATGGATTTTTCAAATCACATTAAATTTGAAGGTAATTTAATAAAAACTTGTCCAACAACGATAACATATTCTGGATTTTTATTTGAAAACGGTTCAGAATCAGTTTCTATCGTTTATGGATTTGGTTCTCATTGGGAGCACACTAGTGAAATAAAAATGGAAAAAACTGAAAATGGTTTTACTGCAGAACTTAATATGTTAGGTTATGACCTATTCAATTGTTGTTTCAAAAACGGAAACAATGAATGGGATAACAACTATGGTGGTAACTATGTATTTGAAGTTGAAGACTTTTCTTATGAACCAGCTTTTATCTTAAATGAAGATGTGATCACTGATATCCTTAATAACCTTTTTGAAGTAAATGTTTCAGAAATAAACACTTCTACATCAATTGAAGTTGAACCAGTTGTTGAACAAACAACTACAGTTCAATCTATAGAAACTTTAGAACCTGTTGAAGAATTTGAAATCGAATTAGAAACAAACGTATCAGTTTCTATCGAAGATTCATTTGTTACATCTACAGATTCTACAAGCTTAAATCAAGATATTGAAAAATTATTTAATGATATATATCAACCAGAAGTTCAAGAAACAGTTGAAGTTATTGAGACTACTCAAACTCAAGAAATTACTGTTGAAGAAAATAATGAAACAACTATAGTTGAAAATATTGTAGTAGAAGAAGAAATTTCTACAGTTGAAAATATTGTGGAAGAAATAGAAACAACTATTGTTGAAAACATTGTAGAAGAACCAGAAACAACTGTAGTTGAAAATATTGTGGAAGAACCTGTTGAAGAAAAACAAAATTTACTTTCTGATATATTAGCAGATCATGCTTCTGTTCAAAAAGCTGAAGTTGTTGAAGAGAAAGTTGAAGAAAACGGATTTAACATGAATTCATTAATAGATGAAATCCTTTCTCCTATTATCTCATCTGCATCATTTGAACATGAAGATCTTGGTGAAGAATATTCTTCTTTCCAACAAGCTGAATCAGAAATTGATGAAACAATCAATTCTTTAATTTCAGATATAGAAAAAACTGTTGAATCAAAAACACAAGTAAACTATATAGAAGAAAATGTTGAAGAATCTACTTCAACAATTGAAGAAATTTCAGATGTTTCATTTAACGATGATGAAGTTTCATTAATCGAAACATTAGCTAACGAAGCTAGAGCAGAAATTGAAAATGGAACAAGCAATACAACAACAGCACTTGTAGAAGTAAAACAAGCAAGCGAAAATTCATTCTTAGTAAGCCCAAGATCACTTGGAAAATTTTATATGTTCAAGAAAAGAGTTAAACTAGCTGTTTATAAATTAGTTCACTCTCTTCCAAAACTATTATCTGCAAAATTCTTTGAAGATGAAAATTAATAATATAAATAAAAACATCTGGCTATTAAGTCAGATGTTTTTTTGTAATATAAAAAGCCTCAAAATCATTTTTGAGGCTTTTTATCATTATTAAAATATTCCTTCTATCTCTCCATTATCATCAATCTTTATACTCTCTGCTGCTGGTACTCTTGGTAATCCTGGCATAGTAAAGATCTTTCCTGTTTTAATTACAACAAATTCAGCTCCATTTTTTACTATAGCTTCTTTAATTGTAATTCTAAATGGTTTATCACATAATAAATTTTTTGCATCATCTGAGAATGAATATTGTGTTTTAGCTATACAAACTGGATAATTTCCATATCCTAATTTTTCAATTTGCTCAATTTCTTGTAAAGCATTTTCTGTATAGTCAACACCTTCTGCTCCATAAACTTCTTTTGCAACTTTTTCAATTTTATCTTTTATTGATTCTTCATCTTTATAAACAAAATTAATTTTTGATTCACCCTCTGCAAGTTTTACAACTTTTTCAGCTAAATCAATTGCTCCTTCTCCTCCTTTTGCCCATACGTCTGCTAAAGAAAGATTTACACCGATTTTGTTTAATTCATCTTCTAAGAATTTTAATTCTTTTTCTGTATCGTTTTTATATCTATTAATAGCTACTATTGGAGTCAATCCATATCTATCTCTAATATTTTCAACGTGACGTTTTAAATTATCAATTCCTATAGCTAAAGCTTCTATATTTTCTTCAGTACACTCATCAGCTTTAACTCCACCATGATATTTTAACGCTTTTAATGTAGCAACACAAACTGCAACAGTTGGTTTTAAACCAGCCTTCCTACATTTAACATTAACAAATTTTTCAGCACCTAAATCAGCTCCAAATCCAGCTTCTGTTATTACATAATCACCTAATTTTAAAGCTAATTTTGTAGCTATAACACTATTACATCCATGAGCAATATTAGCAAATGGTCCACCATGAACTACTGCTAAATTATGTTCTAATGTTTGAACTATGTTTGGATTAATAGCATCTTTTAAAAGAACTGTTAAGGCTCCTTCTGCTTTTAAATCTTTAGCAAAAATAGGTTTATCCTCATTGTTATATCCAACTATAATATTTCCTAATCTTCTCTCTAAATCTTCAATATCTTTTGATAAACAGAATATCGCCATTATTTCAGAAGCAACTGAAATATCAAAGCCATCTGGTCTTGGAACCATATTTTTCTCTTTTGATAATCCAATTTCAACTTCTCTTAGTGCTCTATCATTTAAATCAACACATCTTTTCCAAATAACTTTTTTAAATCCTAATTTATTTCCATAGTATATATGATTATCTATCATTGCAGATAATAAATTATTTGCTGATGTTATTGCATGAATATCACCAGTAAAATGTAAGTTTATATCTTCCATTGGTGCAACTTGAGCATATCCACCACCAGTTGCTCCACCTTTTACTCCAAATACAGGACCTAATGAAGGTTCTCTTAATGCTAATACAGATTTTTTTCCTATTCTATTTAATGCATCTGAAAGTCCAATAGCAATTGTTGTTTTACCTTCTCCTAATGGTGTTGGGTTAATTGCTGTTACTAAAACTAATTTAGCATCTTTATTTTTTTGTACCTTCTTTATAAACGCATCTGATATTTTCGCTTTATATTTACCATATAATTCAATATCATCTTCTGTTATTTCATATTTTGCCGCGATTTTTGTAATTTGTTCTAACTTTACACTTCTTGCAATTTCAATATCTGTCATAAAACCCTCCTATATTAACATTAAATTTTTCTATCTTTTGTATTAAACTATAGTACCAACTACAAATCCAATTAATGCTCCAACAAAAACTTGTACTGGCGTATGACCTAATGCTTCAATTAATTTTTCTTGAACCTCTATTGTTGACATTCCAGGTGTATCTAAAATTTTATTTAAAATACTAGCTTGCTTTCCAGCAGCTCTTCTAACCCCTGCAGCATCATACATTACTACAAAGGCAAATATTAAAGCTAAAGCAAAAACACCACTATCGAATCCGTATGTTCTTCCTATACATGACGCTAAACAACACACTATTGCGGAGTGTGAACTTGGCATTCCTCCAGCTCCAACTAATCTTTTAAAATCAACTCTCTTATATATTATAAGTTCAGTAAAAAACTTTGATAATTGTACAACGCACCAAAGAATTATCGGAACTACTATACATTTATTATGTATTATTTGATTAAAAACTTCCATAATCTATCTATTCTTCTGGTATGAAGTTTTCCTCCTTTATTTCTCCACTTTCATTAATTAATATTGTTATTCTTTTTTCTGCATCTTCAAGTTTTGAGTTACATTCTTTAGAAATTTTCATTCCTTCCTCAAAAAGTTTAACAGATTCATCTAAAGATAATTGCTCTTTTTCTAATTTATTAGTAATTTCTTCTAATTTCACCATTAATTCTTCAAAATTTTCTTCTTTCTTAGCCATAAATACCCCTCTTAATATTCTACTTCAACTTCTCCAGTTTCAACGTTTACTTTAAAATAATTTTGAACTTCTGCAGTAACTAACGAAACAACTGCAACAACATATTCTCCATCATCAGTAACATGATCACAATCAAATACAACTGTTGTATCTTCTCCCCATTGAGCTTTTACTAAATTGATTGCTTTTTGTTTTTCTGAAGTTGAACCAACTACAGAATCTGGATCCTCATAAATTTGACTACCTGTATTTTGTTTTAACACTGTTGTTGTTATATTTTCATCTTTTTTATCATCCTCTTTTTTCTCTTCTACTGGTTCTTCAACAGGCTCTTCTTCTACTTTCTCTTCTTCTTCATTTTCTTCAATAATTTCTACGTTTTCTTCTTGCACTTCATTTTGAACATCTACAGATTGATTTTTTCCAAAATAAATACAAAGTGCAACAATTGCTATTAATACTAATATTGATATAAATATTTTTATGCCATCTTTCATTTGTTCATCACTCCTTTATAAAACTTTTGCATGAATTTTACCATCTTGAAAATTCAAATCAAATTCCATATCTTTTTTCATTTGTTCTTTTTTAGTAACCACTTTTCCATCTACTTCTGCTAAAGTATATCCTCTAGTTAATGTTTTTAATGGACTTAACGCATCTAACTTTGAAATCAATTTTGTTGCATCAATTCTTGAATCCTTTATTTTCTTTATACAACTATTTTCTAAAGTTTTTATTATTCTTTCTATCTCTAAATAATAATCGTTAACTTTTTCAAATGGTTCTTTATATACTCTTGAACTTATACATTTCTCGTATCTTAATCTCATTACCTCTGTTTTTCTTTTCAAGGCCATCTTTAATCTTCTTTGACAAAGATTAATGCTATATTCTAAATCTTCTACATCTTCTACTGCAAGTTCAGCAGCTGCTGATGGAGTTGGTGCTCTTAAATCAGCAACAAAATCAGCTATAGTAAAATCTGTTTCATGGCCTACTGCAGATATAACAGGCAACTCAGAATCATATATCGCTCTTGCAACCACTTCTTCATTAAATGGCCATAAGTCTTCTAATGATCCTCCACCTCTAGCTACAATAATAACATCTGCTAATTTTTCTTCATTCATAAGTCTAATTGCATTTGCTATTTTTATTCCTGCACCTTCACCTTGAACAGGTACAGGTAATAATCTTATATAAACATTTGGATTTCTTCTTGTTGAAACATTTATAATATCTCTTATTACTGCTCCTGTATTAGATGTTAATACACCAATAATCTTTGGCATAAATGGTATTGGTTTTTTATGTACTTCATCAAATAATCCTTCAAGTGCAAGTTTTTTCTTAAGCTCTTCAAATGCAGTATATAAATTACCCATTCCATCTTCTTGCATCGCTTTACAATATATTTGATATACTCCATCTCTTTCATATACACCAACAGAACCTAATACAATTACTTTCATCCCATCTTTTGGAGCAAAATTTAAAGTAGCAGTTGATGTCTTAAACATAACGCACTTAATTAGAGAGTTTTCATCTTTTAAAGTAAAATACATATGTCCTGCATAATGATGTTTAAAATTTGAAATCTCCCCTTTTACTAGTACGCTATTTAAGTATTCATCCTCAGCTACTTTATCTTTAACATACTTATTTAATTCCGTTACTGAAATTGGATTAAGCTTCATCTGTATCTCCGTTTAGTTTTTTCTCTTTTACAACACTTGCTAAAATTCCATTAATAAAAACTGGTGCTGATTCATCAGCATATTTTTTCGCAAGTTCAACAACTTCATTAATTGCAACTTTATATGGTAATGCTTTATATATCATTTCATATATTGCAAGTTTTATTAAACTTAAGTTAATTTTTGAAATTCTGTTTAAACTCCAATTATCTTTTAAATTAGATGTAATAAGTGTATTTATTTCATCTGCATTATTTTTAATACCTTCTTTTATATCTTTTAAATACTCTACTACTTTTACATCTGTTATATCATTATTTTCTAAAAATATATCTAATTGTTCTTCTTCGCTTTCTTTTTGAACTTCTATTTCATATACTAATTTGAAAGCTAATTCTCTCATTGCAGATCTTTGCATCATATCCTCCTAAAATTTGTCTATAAACTCTTTTAATTTTTCTTTAACTGCTGTTTTATTCTTTTGAATATAATTTCCTAAAAATACACCTGCAATAACAACTACTACAGTAACTAATAATTTGTATAATCCTGTTGAGCAAAGAATTAATGCTACTAATCCACCAATTATTGCTCCTCCATAATTAGCACATATTTCTAGAATGTCTATTTTTTTGTTTTCATTATTTTCGTCCATACTATACCTCCTCTGATTGATGATTTTGATTCTCCTCACTAGTCTCAGATTGTTCTTTATCTTCAACCGGTGTTTCATTTGTAGATTCAGTTGATGGTAAACCTTTTACTCTTTTAGATGTTATATTTTTAATTCTAATATTTACTTCTTTAACATCTAAATCTGCTGTTCTCTTCATTGCATCTTTTATTCTTCTTTGTAATTCATTTGAAATGTCTTTAATCATAACATCTTTACTTACAACTGCTGTAACATAAACAATTAAATTTCTATCTTTGTCTAATATTGTTTTACTTGCTACTGTATCAGCGCCTGGAATTTCTTTAGTTACACTTGCAATTAAGTTTTCTAAACTTTCTTTTGATATAACTAATTTTCCACTTGTATTTTCTAATATAATTCCATTTTTTCCGTTATCTTGTGGTTTACTTGTAAAAAATAATCCTTTAAGTGCAAGTAACATTAATACTGCTAATACACCTATTGTAATTCTTAATTCATAATCACCAATATCTGTTAATACTGCTGCTTCTTCTAACACAGCATCTAATGGTAATACTCCTGTTAATATTAAAATAATTCCTATACCTAATACAAAAATTATTAATGAAAATATTTTTAATGCAAACTTATCTAGAAATTTCATCGTTTTTTCCTCCTATTTTTCTATAACTTTATTGTTCGTTATCATTAGCTTCTGGTAATGCTTCTGTTTCTTCTTTTGAAGTTGTTGCATGAACTCCTTGAACATGAACATTTACTTCTAATACTTTTAAACCTGTCATATTTTCTACAGATTTTTTAACTCTAGTTTGAATTTCAAATGCAACATCTGGTATTCTTGCACCATATTCAACTATTATATTTACATCTATTCTTGCATTTTTATCTGTTACTTCTACTTTTATACCTTTTGCTAAATTTTTTCTTCCACTTAACGCTTCTGTAATACCTGCAAATCCACCAGCCATTCCATATACACCTTGTACTTCTGAAACAGCAATCCCTGCATATGTTGCAACAGCGTCATTAGCTATTTTTATAGTATCATTTCCTTCTACAGAAATTTCTTCAACGTTCTCTAATTGTTCGTTATTTTCTTCCATAACAAACCTCCTTTTGTATTAATATTTATTCTTAATAAGTATATCAATATACAAACTTTTTTACAAGCATTTTTGACAACTTACTACATGCTTAAAACTATTCAAAAATCTCACCTTTTTGAAGTTTATTTCCTCTTAAGAAATCTTTAACATTCATTCTTTTTGCATTTTCACCTTGAATTTCTAAAATTGAAATAACTGCATCTTTAGCTTTAATAAATAATCCTACTTTTTCATTTGCATATATTATCGTACCAGGATTACAATCTAATGAATATTCAGCATCTTTAAGTGTTTCTATTATCTCTTCATTTGATAATACTTGAACTCTCCAGAATTTTACTTTTTTTCCATCTATAAAAGAATATGTTCCCATAATTGGATTTAATCCTCTTACTAAATTTTTAATTTCAAAAGCACTTTTAGTATTCCAATCAATTTTGGACATTTCTTTTGAAAGCATTGGAGCTAAAGTATATTCTTCTGGTTGTTTTGTTCTTGATGCTGTTCCATTATCTATTTTCTCAACACTTTCACGAAGTAATCTAGCACCAATTGAACTTAATCTTGTCCATAATTCACCAGTTGTTTCATCTGGATCTACTTTAACTTCTTCTTGTACTATAATATCACCTGAATCCATTCCTTCATCTAAATACATTATAGTAACACCTGTTGTTTCATCACCATTTAATATTGCCCATTGAATTGGAGCTGCTCCTCTATATTTAGGCAACATTGATGGATGTACATTTATACAACCAAGTTTTGGTATTTTCAAAAATGATTTTGGAAGAATTACTCCATATGATACTACACAAGCAATATCTGGATTTAATTCTTTTATTTGCTCTTTAAATTCTGTATTATTTGCTATTTTTTCAGGTTGGAATATTTTAAATCCTTTTTCTAAAGCATATTCTTTTACTGGTGAAGCAACTAATTTCATCCCTCTACCAGCTGGTCTATCTGGAGTAGTAACAACTCCACAAATTTCATAACCTGCATTATATAATTCATCTAATGACTCTCTTGCAATATCTGGAGTCCCCATAAAAAGAATTCTCATAAAATTCCTCCTTTTATTTTTTTCCTTCGCTATTTGGATTAACTGTCTCTAATGTTCCTGGTTTTACTCTATCTACAAAAACAACACCATTTAAATGATCTATTTCATGGCATAATGCTTGAGCAAGTAAATCTTTAGCTTTTAATGTTACTTTACATCCATCTAAGTCTAATGCTTCAACAACAACTTCTTTTGGTCTTTCAACTTTACCAAATTTATTTGGAAAACTTAAGCAACCTTCATCAACTTCTTGAATACCTTTTTGACTTACTATTACAGGATTAATTAATGTAAATTGCATTCCTTCTTCATATAAATCGATTACTATTATTCTTTTTAAAACGCCAACTTGTGGACCTGCTAATCCAACTCCATCCCATTTATGCATTGTATCTATCATATCTTGAGCTAATTCTTTTATTTTATCATCGATTACTTCAATTTCTCTTGAACGTTTACTTAGAATTTCATCTTTTTCATATCTTAAATTTCTAATAGCCATTTTTTCCTCCATTTTAATTCATCGTATTTGGATTAATATCTACGACAATGCGTGTTTCTTTACTTTTTTTAATTTTTTCATCTTCTATAGCATAATTTACCATATTAAGAACATTAGATGTCACTTTACATTTTATAATGATTCTCCATCTATATTTATTCTTAATTTTATCTATAGGGGCTGGAACAGGTTTATATACAAAAATTTCATCATTAATCACCGATTTTAATTTTTTATAAACTAAATTTGAAAGTTTTTGTATTTCATTCAAATCTTTTCCTGTAAAGCCAATCATTATTATATCGCAAAACGGCGGATATTTCAACATTTTCCTTAAAGAAACCTCTTGATTATAGAACAAATCATAATCTTGCTTTTGACTATCTATGATTGCATAATGATCTGGATTATAAGTTTGTATAATTACATTACCTTTTTCTTCTCTACCAGCTCTTCCTGCTACTTGAACTAAAGTTTGAAAAGTTCTTTCTACAGCTCTATAATCTTCTAAATTCAAACTACTATCTGCAGACACTACACCAACCAATGTTACATTTGGAAAATGATGTCCTTTAACTACCATTTGTGTTCCTATTAAAATATCTATATTCTCATTCTTAAACTTATTTAAGATTTCTTCATGTGAATTTTTCTTAGAAACTGTATCAATATCCATTCTAATTGTACTTGCTTCTGGAAACAATTTATGAACTTCATCTTCTAATTTTTGAGTTCCAGTTCCAAAATATTTAACTTTTGAACTATTGCATTCTGGACATACTTTTACAACAGATTCCTCATAACCACAGTAATGACATTTTAATTTATTTTCACTCATGTGATAAGTCAAACTAATATTACAGTGTTTACACTTAGCTACATAACCACATTCTCTACACATAACAAATGTTGAATAACCACGTCTATTTAAAAATAAAATAGTTTGCTTTTTATTTGCTAAATTTTTCTTTATTTCCTCTTGAAGTTTAAAACTAATCATAGATCTGTTTCCATTTATCAATTCTTGTCTTAAATCTACAATTTCAACTTCTGGTAAGTTAGCATTATTAGCTCTTTTTGTAAGAGTATATAGTGCATATTCATTTTCTTTAGCTAAATACATAGAACTAATATCAGGAGTTGCACTACCTAATACTAAAGGACAATTTGCTTTTTCTGCCATATATTTTGCTAAATCTTTTGCGTTATATCTTGGAGTTGTATCAGATTTATATGACATATCATGTTCTTCATCTATAATTATTATTCCTAAATCATTTACAGGAGCAAAAATTGCTGATCTAGCTCCTATTACTATTTTCTTTTCTCCATTTGTTATTTTTTGCCATTCATCATATCTTTCACCAACAGATAACTTACTATGAAGAACAGCTACAGAATTTTCTCCAAATCTTGCTAAAAACCTATCTACCATTTGAGGAGTAAGTGAAATTTCTGGTACTAATATTATTGCATCTTTTCCTTTTTCTAATACTTTTTGTATTAATTGAAGATAAATTTCTGTTTTTCCTGATCCTGTAATACCATAAACTAAAGTCTTGCAAAATTCATCATTTTCTATGCAAAAGTTAATTCCATTAAAACATCTTTCTTGCTCTTCAGTTAACTTTTTAGGTTCATCTCTTTCGATCTTTTTATTAATAAATGGATTTCTTTCAATTTGTTTTTCAACAATTTCAATGTATCCATTTTTCTCTAGAGTTTTAAAAATACTTTTACTTACTTCTGTAAGCAATTCTAAATCACTAATATATATTCCGTCATTTTCTTCTAAAAATCTTAGAACTCTTATATGTTTATCGCTTTTTATTTTTTCAGATTCTATTCTATATTCAATTTCATCTTTATCCATTTTAAGATAAACAAAATTTCCTGTCTTTTCTTTCACTCTATTTTCAAGAACTTTTGCTCCAGTACCTGGTGGCAACATTAACTTAATACAATCTGAAATATTGCAAAAATATTTTCTTGCCATTAGTTTTGCTAAAACAATATTATTTTCTGTAAGAATTTTTTCTTTTTCAATTTTAGCAATTTCTTTAAATTTAATATTCTCTTTACCCGAAAATTCGGATTCTTCTTTTAAATTTATAACAAATCCATCTTCTAACTTTTTACTATTTCCAAAAGGCACAAAAACTCTAGCTCCAATTTTTATTTCTTCTTCTAACTCTTTTGGAACTAAATAATCAAATATTCTATTAAGTGCTTTAGCGTTATTATTTATTATTACTTCTGCGTACATTTTCCTGCCTTTTTCACTGTTATTTTTTCTTCGCTAATTATATCACGAATCTTGTGTTTTGTGTGCTTTTTTAAATAAAAAAAGCAATATAATTTTTTCAAAATTATATTGCCTATCTTTATTATTTACCTTCTTGTTCTGCTTTTAATTCTTGTCTAATAATTTCTTCAATTACACTAACTGTTTTCTCTAAGTTATCATTTTTTAATACGTAGTCATATAATGCAATTTTAGATTCTTCATAATCAAATCTATTTAATCTTAAAATAATTTCACCTTCAGATGGTTTATCAATTCTATTTTCTAATCTGTGTCTTAATTCTTCTTTTGGAACTCTTAAGAAAATAGTTACTATTTTAATATCAGTTAATGTTTCTTTTAATTTTTCTGTTCCATTAACATCGATATCTTTAATGATAATACCAGATTTTGATTCTTCATTTAATATTTTCTTTGAAGTACCATAATAATTATTGTGGTGAATATCATATTCATAAATTTCATCATTTTTAATTTTTTCTTCAAATTCTTCTTTAGTTAAGAATATGTATGTTTGTCCAGGAATATCCCCTTCTCTTGGTGGTCTAGATGTAAAAGATGGTATTGATTTTACATTTTCCATTCTTTTAATAATCTCTTTTTTAATTGTATCTTTTCCAGCACCTGCTACACCTGATAATATAACTAACATAAAAATTACCTCTACTTATTTTATAAATTATTCTTCATCAATTCTTGATACTTTTCCTTCTGCTATTTCATCAGCTGCTAATGTAACTACTGATCTATCTTTTGCATCTGTTTTTGCAGGATCTCCATTTGCAATTTGTCTAGCTCTTTTAGCTGTCATAATTACAAGTGAATATCTATTTCCTCCTACTTTTTCTAATAACTCTGTTACAGTTGGTTTAACTATCATTTCTACTTTCCTCCTAAAATTTAATTATTCATCATCATCGTCAAGACCTGTATCAACTCTTCCTGCGATTGTTTCAGGTTGAACTGCTGATAAAATAATATGTCCTGAATCCATAATTATAACTGATCTTGTTCTTCTTCCATATGTAGCATCAATTGCCATTTTTGAATCTTTAGCTTCTTGTACTATTCTTTTTATTGGAGCAGATTCAGGGCTTACAATAGATATTATTCTTTCCGCTGAAACTATATTTCCAAAACCAATATTAATAAGTTGCATAATTTACCTACCTCTTTATTACATATTTAGATTTTAAGAAAATCTATAAACTGTATATAAAAATTTCTTCATTTAGAAATCTAATATAATGACTACTCAATATTTTGAATTTGTTCTCTAATGTTTTCAACTTCTGTTTTTATTTCTATTACTCTATTTGTAATATCTAAACAATTTGCTTTTGAACCAATTGTATTTACTTCTCTATTAATTTCTTGAATTAAGAAATCTATTTTTTTACCAATTGGTGAACTTTCTTTTATTAAATTTAAAAATTGAGATATATGACTTGAAAGTCTTGTAAGTTCTTCTTCAATTGAAGATTTATCAGAAAAAATTACAATCTCTTGCATTAATCTTGCTTCATCAACAACATTATCTTTCATTAATTCTTTTACTCTTGTTTCTAATTTTTGAATATATTCTTCTACAAGTGTTGATGAGAATTTTGTTATTTCTCCAACTTTACCTTCAATTACATGAATTCTATTTTCAATATCTTCTATTAATTTTGTTCCTTCAACTTCTCTCATAGAAACAAAACTTTCTAAAGCTTTTTCAAGAGCTATCATTAATTCGTTTGCAATTAACTCTTCATCTTCATCATCTTCTAATTTTAAAATTTCTGGAAACTTTGTTATATCAATAACATTTACATCAAATTTTAAATCAGCTTCATCAGCTAATAATTTTAATTCTTTAATATATTCTTTTGCAAGTTCTCTATTTATTTTTATTGTTGTTCCTTGACTTGAATAATTTTCAAAAGAAACAAATACATCTACTTTTCCTCTAGAAATTGCATTAGATACTCTTTTTCTAATTTTATCTTCAACTGTATTTAAAAATCTTGGAAGTCTTACACTAATATCACTGTATTTATGATTAACAGATTTAATATCTACTGTATATGTTCTTCCTTCATTTTCATACTCTCCACGGCCAAAGCCTGTCATGCTTTTAATCAAAACCTTAATCTCCTTTATATTTATTTTTTATTTTTTGTTTTTTTCTTTTTACTTTTTATATTTTCTTGTTTATTTTTTTGAGCAAGTGCTTGTTTCTTTAATTCCATTTGCTTTTTTTGTCTTCTTAATTTTTGTTCACTAATTATTACTTTTCTAATTTCTTCTTCCTCTTGCATTTTAGCTCTATAAGATTTTACACTTTCTTCTTCTAAGTAACTTTTCTTTTCCGTCTCTTTCACTAACTCTTTAACATCACTTAAATTACTTTGATAGTGAATTTGATCCCCTTTGAAAATTACAAAAGATTTTAACGCATAATATATTACAATTGGAATCGGAAGTATCATTATAGAAAGTCTTAACATTTTTGTTGTATGTAAAAAGATATATGGTATATAAAGTGATAAAATACCACAAGCTAATAATTCAACACCAATAACAGCAAATTTCATACTATTTTTTCTATAACCAATTTCAAATACTGTTACTGTAGCAATTATTATTATTAAAGCATAATACTTCATACATTCTTCAAACATCTTTGCTTCAAAATTATAAAAAAACAAATTAACTGTTAAAAAATATATAATTATTATTATTGCAACTATCAATGTATGAAAAATTTTAACTACAATTTCATCTTTAACATTCTTTGGTAGTTTTCTTTTTTCTTCTATCTCGAGTTGCATTAGTTTTGCTTTTTCCAATACTAATTTCCTCCATTTTCTAATTCATACATTACTATAGAAGAAACTTGAAGTGCTACTGTTTCTGTTCTTAAAATTCTTTTACCTAAGCTTACTATTTTTGCTCCAGCTTCTTTTAATTTTTCTGCTTCTTTATCATCAATTCCACCTTCTGGTCCGATAACAATAGCAATTTTATAGTTTTCTTTAGTATTTTTTATATTCAATAATTCTGTTTTAATATAATTATTTTCTTCTAACTCATATGCAAGCATAACTAAGTCATAATCATTAATCTTATTGCATATATCATTTATTGTTTCTATATTTGCTACTTCTGGAACTATATCTCTACCTGATTGTTTTGATGCAACCTCTGTTATTTTTTGCCATCTTTCAATTTTCTTTAAAGCATCTTTTCCATCAAGTTTAACTATACATCTTTTAAGTGCTACTGGTATAAATTTACTTACACCAAGTTCAGTTCCTTTTTGAAGAATTAATTCCATTTTATCTGCTTTAGGCAAACCTTGATAAATATGTAATTCCACATTACCTTCAGCTTCACCTTCTACTTCTTCAATAATAGTACAATTAACTTCATGATTTGTAATTTCTACAATCTCACATACATAATTTTTACTATTATCTTTGTCACAGATTTTGATTTTTTCTCCAATAGCTAATCTTAATACATTTTTTATATGATTAACATCTTCATCTATTATCGAAATATAATTATCATTTATTTGATTTGATTTAACAAAAAACTTTCTCAATGTAATTTTTCTCCCAATTAATGATTATAAATTATATCATAGATTATATTAGAAATAAAGAGATTTTTGAAGATTTTAAAAGAAAAATGAAGCTTGTGGATGTAAATCAATTTTTAAGCATTAATTTTTTGTAATAAAAAAGATATATTTTTTTGAATAATTCTCTTGCATTTAGTATATCCTTAATATATAATTCATTTATCGTAAAAAACATTCCTCTTTAGCTCAGTTGGTAGAGCGCTCGGCTGTTAACCGATAGGTCGTTGGTTCGAGTCCAACAAGAGGAGCCAAAAAACAAGATAGTTTTCCACAAACTATCTTGTTTTTTTATTATATTTTCCACATATTATCAATATTTTCTTTAAAACCTTAGAGCTACAACAGTTCTATTATCCAAAACAAAAAGCAGAACTAAAATAATAGTCCTGCCTTTTTTTAAATCTATTTTTTACTATCTGCTTCTAAAAGAGAATCTATTAAACCGCAACATTCTCTTCCTTCACCACAATATCTATCAGTCATACATGTTGGTCCAAGACCTAATCCTAATAGTGGTGCAACTTCTTTTACTTGTTTTGCTATTTCTTTTGCAATAAATCTAATTTGCCATTGTGCTTTATTACAGCAACGCATTCTACAAACCCATTGAATATTTCTTGCATTCATTGTTGTCATTACATTTACCATTTGAGCACCAATATAGAAATAAATTAAATCTTCTTCCATTACTCCTGCTGCTTTGAATTCTTCAAATACTTCAATATTTTTCTTAACAGCATTTTGATATAAATCATTAAAAGCAACTTTAATTTTTTCTGGTGTTACATAATTATTTAAATCCCACATTGGAGTAAATTCTGGTACTAATAATGCATGCATTCTATGTCTTGTTAAATGTGTAAGAATTGATAAAGATATTGGAATTTGGAAACTAAATGAAACTTGTTCAAGTTCTCTTCTTTCCTCTTTGTGTAAAATATTTTGCATTAATTTTTCTTTTGCATCTTTATCTTTTTTTACCATTTCAGCTAATATTTTTTTAGCTTGTTCATTTGAACATTGATAATGATACATAATAGAACTTTCTAGTATAACATCATCAGCATTTTGTGTATAACTAATCAAACTTGCTTTATCTAATATTTTAATTTCTGGTCTTTCAGCCATTGATTCTAAATATTCAAACGGACTAGCTGTATTTTCTTCAATCCCTTTAATTGTAGATACTAAATATGGTATGTTAGTTTTACAAATATCATATAATTTTTTGCCAAACTCTTTTAATTCAGTAATTTTACTTAATGGTCCAAATCTAAATGCAACAATCATTTTTTCAAGTTCTCTTGCATTTAACCCCATTATAATATTACTATGGAAACAATATGGAAGTATAAATCTTGCATCTTCTACATTAACTCCACCATCAACCATATCTCCATATGTGTTAAATAACATTTTACTATGATTTATAAATTTTTCTTTTAATTCTTCATTATTTTCATGGATTTCTCCATCTTTATTTCTAAATTCTGGTACATAGAATCCAGCTGTTCTAAAATCAACTTCTCTTCTTGATTTAATTGTAAATGAAGTTAATCTATATCCAATAATAGTTTGTTCAATTATTGGTGTAACATCATTAATTGCAAACACTAAATAATCATGTTCAATTATTGATTTATGTCCCATTTTAATTATTCTTTTAACTAATTTTAAATTACTTTCATAATCATCACAACTATCTATTACTTCAAAAACATTTCCAGGTGATCTTGAAATTTTACCTGCAGCTGCAACTTTTTTTATTCTTCCGTTTAATTCGCTCTCTGAGCATCCACCAATTAATTCAATTTTCATTTCTTTTGTCCTTTCATTTTTAGAATCTACATTTTTTATATCACAATTTTTTTCTTTCTTCAATTATTAATTATATTTTTTGACAAAATTTTATTTTTTTTCATTTTACCCTTGAAAAAACATTTTAATCGTAATATTATAAAGACGATTAATTTTTAGAAAGGATGATATGCATGAAAAAGACACGGAACACGTTTGCAGTAACCGGTTCTCCCGGAGATGTAAAAGTTGTTCTCAATGCTCTTCGGTTCAAAGGACTGGTAACAATCCCTCTTGGCAACATCGTAACTGATGAAACCATCTCTGAAGCGCATAAGTACAACCGTAGCATTGTTTTTTCTGCAACAGACCTCGTAGGTACCTTACCTACAAACGCTTACACGATTGACGTCGTGACCATGAACGCCAAGGCCTCACCTTCTAAGTATATAATTTGTGTAAACGATGATGAAATGGAAATCGCAAAGCAGTTCGCAGAAATTGCTGACGAAACCAATTCTGACATCGGTGACCACAAATCCAATACTTCTACAGGAGGTACTGATGGCCCATCCGTACAAAACTGCGCTTACTGCAAATACCTCAAAGGTGATACAGAAAGCGTAGAAAGCAATGAGAGAACTCTCTATCGTAGCAAGAATTTCTTTGTTATCCCTACGGTTGGTCAGTTCATCACTGGCTACTTACTCATTATCCCGTTTCAGCATGTGATGTCCAACGGCGAACTCGAGCCTGCAGTTTTAACTGAATTCAACGAAGTCTTACAAGACATCATTGAAATCTTAACACTCGCATATCCCGAGTCCCATGGATTCCTTGTTTGGGAAAATGGTAGTGGTTCTTCCGGTGTTGGAAAGGCCAAAGATTCCCTTGTTCATTCCCATGTACACGTAGCACCTTCTTCTTTGACTTCTGAAGCCATTGAAGAACTTTCTGGTTATACGTTCGACGAGATTTCGCTCTATGATCTCAAAGATTACAAGACGGGCTCTTATCTCTTAGTTCGTACACCAGACCCTACCAGATGGAAGATTCTTCCTACTGATAAGATTTACATTCCTAGGCAGTATGTGCGTCAGCTCATCGCCGACGAAGTAAACATCACAGACGAATCTTGGAACTGGCGTACCCATCCCTTTTATAGCAAGATGCATCAGACTCTCGAAGATGTCATCGGTGTTCTTGAAGCAAATTGGGATAGTCTTTCAGAAAGAATCAAGGCAAATACCAAGTTTTTATTTTAAGCGTATGAACCTAAAAACACTAATGTAAGCCTGCAATTGCGGGCATCCATTAGTGTTTTTGTTTTATATAAAAAAAGAAACACACGATAATTCATGTGTTTCCATTTATTACTTAATTTATTTTGATTCATTTTGTTTAGCAAATTTTCTTAATTTTTCTTGAGCTAAATAATTAATTGTTCCAAGTGGGAATTTACCATTTTTATCTTTTTTACCAGCTGGAACTCCTGTTAATATTTCAATACCTTCATCTATTGTTGATACTGCATAAACATGGAATTTTCCTTTTTTAACAGAATCAATTATTTCATCACTTAAATGTAGATTTCTAACATTTTGTACTGGAATAATAACGCCTTGCTCTCCATTAAATCCTCTTAATTTACAGATTTGATAGAATCCTTCAATTTTTTCATTTACTCCACCTATTGGTTGAATAAATCCTTTTTGGTTAACAGATCCTGTAACTGCAATAGATTGATTAATTGGAATACCTGATAAACTTGATAATAAAGCATACGCCTCTGTACTAGAAGCACTATCTCCATCAACACCACCATATAATTGTTCAAAACATAAATTAGCTGTTAATGAAAGTGGGAATTCTTGTGCAAATTGTTCTCCTAAATATCCAGTTAATATAAGCACACCTTTTGAATGTGATGAACCAGACATTTCAATTTCTCTTTCAATATTTATAATTCCCTCTTTACCCATATAAGTACTTGCTGTAATTCTAGCAGGTTTACCAAATGAATAATCTCCAATTTTTATTACTGTAAGACCATTAATTTGTCCTGGTACAAAACCTTCTGTATCTATAAGTAAAGCTTCTTCTTTAATCATTTGTAAATATCTAGTATCGTATTTTTTAATTCTTTCAATACGTTCATCTAATGCTTTTTGAATATATGCTTTAGAAATTATTTTTTGTTTATCTTTTTTAGCCCATACTGAAGCTTCTCCTAAAATCTCTCCAATTTCACTAAATTGTGTTGATAATTTTTCTTTATCACCTGCAATTTTTGAAGTTATTTCAACTATCTTAGCCATAGCTTCTTTATCTAAATCTAAAAGATTTTCTTGTGAACAGAAGCTTCTTACGAAATTACTTAATCTTTCAATATTATCTTCTGTCTTTGGAGCATCTTCTTCAAATTCAACTTTTATTTTAAATAATTTTCTAAAATCATCATCCATTGATAAAAGAGTATGATAAATGTTTGAATTTCCAATCATTATTACTTTTAAATCAAGTGGAATTGGTTCTGGTTTTAATGCTAATAATAACATACCAGCTCTTTGTTCTGTTGCATTTTCAATAGATAATTCTTTTATTTTTAATGCTTTTTTCAATGTTTCATAGCAAAGTGCATTTGATAAAATATCTCTTGCTTGGAATATTACATATCCACCATTAGCTTGATGTAATAAACCTGGTTTTATCATCATATAATCAGTTTTTAAAGTACCATATTGATTTTCATATTCAAGTCCACCAAAAATATTATAATATGAATAATTAGTATCCATTATAACTGGTGCACCTTCACGTTTACTATTGTCAATAAATAAATTAACTCTATAATTAAGCCATGGTTCTTTAAGTTCTGGTTTTTGTAATTGTTGCATTGGAACTGGTGTTGTACTTTTTGGATCTGGATCTGGTGCTAAGAAACAACTAATATTTTTCAAAATATCTTTCTTAACATTATCTAAATAAACACCAACTTTTTTATTTCTTTTATAATTAGCTTTAATTGAATTTACATGAACATTTATTGTCATTAATGCAATATTTGATTGCCATTCATCAATTCTTTTTTCAGCTTCTCTTTCAATTAATTTTATTTCGCCTAACGCTTGGAATATTTGTTCTTGTACTAATGCTGATCTTTCTTCAAATTCTTTTTTAATTGATTCATCAAGTTCATCAAATTCATCTTCAGCTAATGTTCTACCATCTAAAACTGGCATCATATATACACCATTATCTGTTGATTTTACTTGGAATCCTTGAATTAATGTTTTTTGATTTAATTTAGCAAGAAGTGTTTCTCTTTTTTCTTCAAACTCTTGCTTGATTAATTGTTTTTCTTTTTCAAAATCATCATTATTAAATGTTTTCTTAATATCTCTTCTAACATCTTTAACAAAATTTTCCATTGTTGTTGCAAAGACTTTACCTTGACCTGCAGGGAAAGAAATTGCTACTGGTTCATTTGGATTTTCGAAGTTATAAATATATACCCAATCATTTGGAACTTTTTCTTTTTCAGCTTTTTTATCTAAAAACTTTTTAGTATACATTGTTTTTCCTACACCAGATGGACCTTCAAGATACATATTATATCCTTTAATATCTATCTCTGTACCAAATTGTAACGCCTTAATTCCTCTTTCTTGACCATATACTAAATCACTTGTATCTACAAGTTCTTTTGTAGTCTCAAACTTAAACAAATTTGGGTTACAAACGTCTTTTAAATCCTTTGGTAATAGTTCGTTTCTTCTTCTCATTAGTATCCTTCCTCCGCATCTTTTGTTATACAGTAATTGTATATTAAACAAAAAAATAATGCAATTATTTTTTACAAAAAATTACATTAATTTACTCATTTCTAAACCAATTTTTTTGTCATAATAATTGCATCATTTACACGATTATAATATTTTTTTCTGCGTCCAACAATTTCAAATCCAAACTTCTCATACAAGCTTATTGCTGGCTCATTTATTTCATTAACTTCTAAACTTATTTCTGTTTTATTTTCTTCTTTACTAATTTCTATTAGTTTCTCTAAAAGATTTTTTCCTATACCTTTTTTTCTCATTGATTTTTTAGTAACAATATTAGTTATTTCTGAATCATCTGGAAGAATAATTACTCCAGCAAACCCTACAATTTCATCATCAATTTTCGCTACAATATATCTTGAAAGTTCATTTTCAAGTTCACTCTTTAATATGTTTGGACTCCAAAATTCATCAAATTCTTCTACTAAATTATCTTTTATTTTTTCATAATCTAGTAGTGTCATTTTATCTATTTTAATCATTTCTTCTTTTCCTTATTTTATTTTTTTAATCTTTCAGCTTGTGATTTTCTTAAATAAATTGGAATAATTGTATCTGCGTTTTCTACTGCATTTTCTTTTAATTTCTTATATCCAATCTTTCCAACATTCTTAGCAAGTTGTCTATTCTCTTCAGCAAACTTAACATTTATTAATTCTTTTTCTATAAGTTCTTTATGAACTATAGCACCGTTTCCTGTAATTACAACACCATTATATTGTTTAATATGATTAATTGCTTCATTTATATCATCAGCTAAAGACTCTTCTTTTAAATTGTATTCTTTATCAAATATTCCACAATATACTTGATTATTTCTAGCATCAATAAGTGAAACAATTGTCTCTTCGTTTTCAACGTTAGCAGCTAATGTTTCTAATGATGTAACTTGAGCTAGTTTTACATTTAAAACTTCAGCAATTGCTTTTATACTAGAAACACCAATTCTAATTCCAGTAAATGATCCTGGTCCAACACAGCAAGCTATAAATTCAATATCATTAACAGTTAAATTATTTTTTCTAATTATTTCATCTACTAATGGCATTAAATTTTCAGAATGTGTTCTTCCGTTATCTAAATTTATTTCATCTATTAATCTATCATCATCTAATAACGCAACAGAACAAATTGCACTAGATGTATCAACAGCAAGTATTTTCATATTTGCTAATCCTCCATATTAAATCTCTATATTTGTGTTTCCAAAACAATCAATTTGTATATTTCTTACATTTTCTTCATCAAGATTTCTTGAAAAAGTAACTTTTATATAATCTTTTGGAAGAACCTCTTCAATTATTTCTCCCCATTCAATTATGCTAGCACCTCTTTCAAAATATTCATCTCCACCAATAGCTATAAATTCATCTATATCTGTTAATCTATACACATCAAAGTGGAATATATCTAAAGATTCTGTATTATATTCATTTACAATAGTAAAAGTAGGACTAGATATTTCATCTTGTAGTCCAAAATATGTAAGAATTCCTTCTGTAAGTTTTGTCTTACCAGAACCTAAATCTCCAGTTAAAACAATTACAGTTCCTCTTTTTAAATTCTTAGCTATTTTTTTACCAAGTTCAATTGTTTCTTTCTCTGAATTTGTTTTTATTATCATAACATTTCCCTCTTCATTTTCTAACAACAATTAGTATATCATATTCTTTATCATTTTTAAAGAGATTTACATAAAAAATATAGTCTCAAAGATTCATCCTTCAAGACTATATATAACTTTACATTACATCTATTACTAATTTATTATTAATTCTTTTTAAAATCACAGTATTATTAAAGAAAATCTCATCATCTGATATATCTTCTCCATTAAGTTTATGATCATACATTTCAACATCTTTTATTTTAACATCATATACATAAGTTTTTGTTTCATCATCATATGATAAACATTTTAACTCTTCAAATTCAAATGGAACATATCCACCAGCTCCATTATTTACACATACATATCCATCACTCTCGATATAAAAAGAAAAATTATTCTCAAAATATTCTTCACTAACTAAATTAAGCATCGCAGTTTTAAAATCATTATATTTAACATTTGTTTTAAATTCGCCCTCTACAAATTTATTATCTTCTAATAATTTGTTAACATTTTCTTCTGTTTCTAATCCAAGTTTTATTAATAATTCTGGATATGTTCCTACATTATTATTTTCAAATCTTACATACTCTTTCAAATATTCTGTTAATAAATTTCTAGCCTCTTCTTCAACATTTTTAACAGCCATTTGATCATGAACTTTATTTACATATACAATACTGTTTATCCTATCTTCTGTTCTTTTATTAGCTGCATCAAATATTTCTTTTCTATCTTCACTAGTTAAACTATTTGGTACGCCTTTAGTCTCAGCAACTATAGTATTATCTGTTAAAAAATCATCAACTTTATCTATTAGATCTAATACTGGTTCATCCATATATGTAGTATCTGTAATTTCTACTGGTTCTTTTTTTAAGTCTATAAAAGTTTTCACAAATACTATAACAGATATAATCATTAATATTATTAATAAAATTCCCCATACTGGAATTGATACAAGTGTTTTTCTTTCGTTATTCATTTTATTTCTCCTAATTTTAAATAAAGCCTCAAATTTCTTCGAGACTTTATTAATCGTAAATTTTATTTAATTGGTGCACTACTTAACCATTTATATGTTCCATCAGCATTAATTTCAAACTCATGTCTAAACATTAAAACATCGTCTCTATAATTACTTCTAATTGAAAACATTGCTTCATTTATATCGTATTTTATTCCTTCAAAATAATAACCAGAAAGCATAGAATTAATATCATCACGAGATATTTTATCATCTATAACCACTTTCTTATCACTTGTTGCATAAATACCAACTGGATCATCCTTAATATTTGCTGGTCCAAGTACTCTTACAAATCTATCATATAGATACACTTTATTATCTATTTTTTCAGCATATACTAAATCTGTTATATCTTTAATATTTGGAAGCGCCCCCATTGTTTTAGAATTGATTTCAGATACATATTTTTCTTCATTTTTATCATATGTAAATTCTAATCCTTGATCTAAAATATCATTATACTCTAATGCTATTCCTTCTCCAAATATTTCTTTACAAACATTTTCTATGTCTTTTTTGTATATATCTCCCCATCCATGAATATTTGGATTTTCAATCTCTAAATCTCTTGAAAAACATTCACTTAATATAATTATTAATTTTTCTTCATTTGTAAAATCATCTACTGTTATTTTACCTTCTCTATGGAAGTTTTCTATTTCAGTTGAAAAGTTAACCATTTCTATCATTCCATATAAATCAAACATTTCATCTGAATATATATCTAATGTTTCTATAACTACTGGTTCTTTTTCATTTGCTATTATTTCAATTTTATCATTTAATGTTTCTACCTTCTCTTTAGCTATTTGCATCTTATTATAAAATTTTGATATTAAACAAAATAAAATAATAATAAAAGCTACAATCAATACAAATATTAATGTAACTGTTGCAAGATCTACTTTGAATGGTTTCTTATCACTCATACTACATTTTCCTCTCTTTTGTACTTTTTAAAATCATATCATATAGCTAATTTTTAAACAATAATATTAACAATAATGTAATAAAAAAGATTGAAGAAAATTCTCCAATCTTTTTTATCATATTATTATTTAACAAGAGTAAAATCTGTATTTGCACTATTCCATCTTGAATCTTCTGATGTAATTTCAACTGATAATACATCTCCATTTAAAGTTAATTTAATTGGTTCTGAATATACATCATCTTTACCTTCTAATACATTTCCGTTTATTGTACAATCAGCAAAAGTTAAACTTGTTGATGTATCAAATCTTGTATTAATATAAGCAACTATATAATTTCCATTTGCAGCTTTTATTACTGCTAATACATAATCATCTTTTTCATATATACCAGTAAATTCACCGCTTCCTGGTATCATTTCAACTTCTTCTCCATATGTAAACATTGGATGTTCAATTTTAACATTTGTTCCTAAATCAGTTATAGTAAACATTTCATTAGCAAGTTCTTGTTTCATTATATCTCCAGTAATATCTTCCGCACCTACTCTTATAGCACCAGAACCTTGTGAATCTTTAATAAATACAATTTTATCAGCATTATAAGTTGGTACAGGAATAATAGCAAGACCTTCCATTGGATCTGTTTCAGAACCAGCAACATATATTCCATCAAAATTTCCATCACCTGTAGTTGCTACTTCATCATCTTCTGTTTCTTCAACAACATCTACAGTATCTGGATTAGGTCCAAAACCTCCATTTACTTCTTCTTTTCCACAACCTGTTAACGCAAATAACATTACTAAAAGTAATACTGAAATTAATATATTTTTTAAAACTTTCATCATATTATACTCTCCTTTAATTATTTATAATTCTTCTACAACTCCAAGTACAATTATTCCTATAATAATTATAAATAAAGCTATGTATTCTTTTTTAGTTAATTTTTCTTTTAAGAATAATCTAGATAAAATCATTGAAACGATTGAATAAGATGCTACCATTGGAGCAGCAACTATTGCATTTCCACTTAACGCATATACGTAGAAAAATTGTCCAGCTGTTTCAAGTACAGCAGCTAATAAATTATTCTTAACAGTTTCTTTATTTGTTTTTGATTTCTTTATAATCAAGAATATTAAACAAATTATAGCTGCAATTAAGAATGTTAATTCATATGAAATATTAGCAACAAGTTCTATTGTATTTTCATTAATATTAATTAATGGACTTGTACTTAATTCTAAATAATATGCATCAAAAAATGTTCCAAGTGAATCTATAATACAATAAAAAATTGGAATAAAAAATGCAATAAATCCAATCTTATATTTTCTATCTTCTACATTTTCAGACTCATTTGCTTTCTTTTCAATTATTCCTAGCATAATTAAACCTACAGCCATTATACCAATAGCAATAGCAGCTGGCAAACTTAATGTTTCTTTTAAAATAAAGAAACAAAGTATTGCTGCAACAATACCAGATGTATTTTGAACTGGAGATGATATTGAAAGTTCTAAATATCTAAGTCCAAAATATCCAACAGCCATTGATATGATATACATACTAGATACTGGTAAATAAACTAATATGTTTTTAAAATCATAATTTAAATCATTTGTTAAAAGTGTAAATATAGCATGGATTCCCATAACGACTCCAACTGCTACCACTGTTTTTAAATGTGTATGTTTTTCTTCTTCGCACGCACTCTTTTTATAAAAAAGATCAGCAGCACCCCAAAAAAGCATAACTAACAATGCATATAAAAACCACATAAATCCTCCTATATTTTTAAAAATCTACATATATCATATACTAAATTTTATAATATTAAAAGTATTGAATTTATTTTTATTTAAATATACAATAATTTTATACCTAATATTCAAGGAGGAAACTTATGAGCGAAAACAAATCAAAAAACCTTTTATTTTTATTATTACTAGTAGCATTAGTAATAATCGCTATAATGGGTTCATATATTTTTAATTTAAATAATACAATAGACACTTTAACTCCACCTGAAGGCACATTGTCTGAAGAAGATGCAATTTCAAAAGCAACTACTGTTCTAAGTAAATATGTTGCACTTTCAAACTTTGAAACAAATGGCGTAGGTCCTATGCCTTATCTTTTAGCTGAATTAGGATTAGATACTAAAGATAATTTAGATAGTCAATGTCTAAAAAATGCTGGAAAAGATGCTTATATAAAATCAAATGTTAAATATGATGATTTTAAATCAAAAATGCTTGAATATGTAACAGAAGAATATTTTAATCATAATTTTAGCGGATACATAAATGTAGATGGAAACGTTGGTTATAAATATATTGCAATGGGAATTATTCCTATTAGTGTAAATAAAGTAGAATTATTTGGTTATAACGATAATGAATATATATTCACTGTAACTTTCAGAGATGATGAAATGTATGATCACTTTACTCAAAAACTTGATAATACAAAAGAAGAAGATTGTTACTTTAAAAGAAAAATCACATTAACTTATGAAAACGATAAATTATTAGTTTCAGAATATTTAAATAATTAATATAAAAAGAGGAAATAAAATTTCCTCTTTTATTTTGTTCTTTTTTAATTTACATAATTTTTTTGAGATATCTATTGCATTTCTCTATTTTCCGTGCTATAATACTTTTCGTAACATATTTTATGTTGCGCTTTTGATTTGCAAAATTCAGAGGCGCAAGCCTCTGAGTTAATATTTTACAAGGGGGACACCTATATGTTGAAAATTTTCAAAACTCAAAAAAATTCCGCTACGGAAACTACCGCCGTTTAGGCTCCTGAAAAGACTTACATGTCTGCCAAGGACGCTCTGAACCTCGCATCCAAAAAGTGGTCAACTCTGCCAACTGATGATATCTTCGCAAAAATCTAGAAGTATGCAGAGAAAGGCGAACGCCAAGTCCATTTCAGTGATGCGTACATTAATGGTAAGCAATTAACAATGTTAAAGGAGCTCGGCTTCAAAGTCGATATCTATACTCCTGATGATTGCCATCCATTCTTCGTAGTAACCTGGTGACATTTTTTTAGCTGTGCCACACTCGCTGTGGCACAGCGTTTTTTTTATTTTCTATGTTTACAATCTTTATTATAAGGACATCCTGCGCAATGTTCTTCTTTAGATCTTTTTAATACAATAGCTAATACTATTAAGAAAATAATTGCAATAACAATTATATTAGCAATATTAATTCTACCATCAATCATTCTACTTCCAATCTGATAAACTAATGTAGCTAATATCCATGCAAATATCGTTTGAAATGCAACAGCCTTAAACATCTTTTTAGTTCCACCTAACTCTCTTTTCATTGCTGCTATTGCTCCAAAACATGGTGCCGAAAACAAATTAAATACCATAAAACTATATGCTGAGACTGCAGAAAAGAATCCAAAAATTCCATCTTTAGCAAATATTTGACTTCCCTCTTGAGCATCTTCTGCTAGTCCATTTATAATAGCCATCGAAGAAACAACTTGTTCTTTTGCTACTATACCTTGAATTGCTGATACTGCCGCTCCCCAATTTTTTGTTCCAAGCATTGGTTCAAATATCCAAGAAATTGTATTTCCTATTTTTGCAAGCATAGACTCTTCAATATTTACACCATATTCAAAATTAAATGAGAATGATGATAGTGTCCATATTATTATTGAACAAATAAATATTACACTTCCTGCTCTTTTTATAAATTCTGATATTTTATCCCAAACATCTCTTAAAACGTATTTAAAGTTTGGCATTTTGTATTCAGGAAGTTCTGATATATATGTACTACTTATATTCTTATATATAAACTTTTTCATTAAAAGTGCACTGATAATAATAACAATTATCGCAAAGAAATATAATGATGCTGATATTATTCCTGCATTTTCACCAAAGAAATATCCTGCAAACAATGCAATTATTGGTAATTTTGCACTACAAGGAATAAATGGTGTTAATATAGTAGTCATTTCTCTCTCATCTTGATTTTCAATTATTCTTGTACTCATTATTCCAGGAACACTACATCCAACACCAACAATAAATGGAATTAAACTTTTTCCACTAAGTCCTATTTTTCTAAACACTTTATCTAGTAACATTGCAACTCTTGCCATATATCCAGATGTTTCTAAAATTGATATACATATAAATAAAATAATAAGTTGTGGTACAAACCCAAGTACAGCACCTACACCTGCAATTATTCCATTTACAACTAAACTATTTACCCATTCTGACGTTCCAAATTTTATTAATAACTCTTCTACAATTACGCTTATTGAATCAACACATGCTCCAACAAAATCTACTGTAAACGAACCAATAACACCTACTGATAAATAATATATTAAAAACATTACTATAGCAAAAATTGGAAATGCTAACCATTTATTTAAAAATACTTTATCTAATTTATCACTTAAATTATTTTCTGCTTTTACTCTTTTAAATGTATCTTTTTTTACTTTTTCAATAAATTTATATCTTTGTGTCGCTATAGTTTCTTCTAAATCACTTTCATATAATTTTATTTTACTTTTTATAATTTCTTCTACACCTGTACATTTTAAGTTGTCATATCTAATATCACCTTCTAATAATTTAACAGATATAAATCTTTTATTCTTATTCTCTTTTCCTATCTCGTTACTGATATTTGATATAGCTTCTTCAATTTCAGTGTCAAAAATTTTAATCTTTTTCTGTTTTTCACCTTTTCCTAACTCTTCAATTAATTCTTTAATTCCAGTTTCTTTTAACGCTGATATTTTTATTACTTTTGTTCCTAAAAGCTTTTCTAATTTTTTTACATCTATTTCTATACCTTTTTTCTCCATAATATCAGCCATATTTAATGCAACGATAACTTTTATATCAAGTTCTAAAAGCTGAGTTGTTAAATATAAACTTCTTTCTAAACTAGTGCTGTCTACAATATTTATAATAACATCCGGATTTTCTTCTATAACATATTGTCTTGAAATTTCTTCTTCAACACTATATGGGCTTAATGAATATATACCTGGCAAATCAGTTATTTCATATTCTGTATTCTTAATCTTTCCAACCTTTCTTTCAATAGTTACTCCAGGCCAATTACCAATCTTAGCATTCATTCCTGTTAATGTATTAAAAAGTGTAGTTTTTCCACTGTTTTGATTTCCTATTAATGCAATTTTCATTACTCTATTACCTCCACTTCTATTTTACTTAAGTCTTTTTTACAAATACTAAGTTCATAATCTCTTAGACTAATATTTATTGGATCTCCCATAGGAGCTTTCTTTTTTACAATTACAAGAGTATCTTTTGTTACTCCCATATCTAATAAATGTCTTCTAATCACTTTATCTGTTTCATGCAATTTGATAATTCTTGCCTTTTGTCCTATTTCTAAATCTGACAACATTTTTTTATCACTCAAATAAAAACACCTCCATTTATGAAATTTATTTCACATTTCTAAAGTGATTATATTATTTTAAAATAGCAATGTCAATATTAAATATGAATTTTTTTTCATATTCTTGTATTGATTTTTCTTCTCTCACGTTATATAATATTAATTGAGGTGATTAATTTGTCAGAAATAAGAATGCCAACACAAAAAAGATCAATTGAAAAAAGAAATAAAATAATTGAAAAAGGATTCGAACTTATATGCCAAGAAGGATATCATAATATTTCTACTCCTGATATCGCAAAAGCAGCAAATGTTTCAACTGGAATAATTTATCAATATTTTAATGATAAAAAAGATATCTTTATCGAAGGTGTAAAAAACTATGCAAATAACATTCTATATCCTATGTCAATTATATTAGAAGATACTAACATAGATTACAATGATATAGAAGATCTATTTAGCAAGCTTATAGATGCTTTTATAAAAAATCATACTATCTCAATAAAAGCTCATGAAGAATTAATGGCAATGTCTCATCTAGATTCAGATATTGCAGAAATATTTAAAAATTTAGAACTTTCTATTACTTCTTCTATCAGTAACGCATTACAAAAACATAATATAATTATTCAAAATTCAGATGAAAAAATACATATTATATTTGGATTAATCGAAAATTTTTCACACGAAGTTGTATATCATAATCATAGTGAACTAAATTATGAAATAATGAAAAAAGAAATTTTACATATTATTACGTATATTTTAAAATAAACAAAAAAGACTTTTAGCTAAAACTAAAAGTCTCTTTTTTATTCTAATTTTCTAGTGTTTCTACACCAACAGCCATTCTTCCTCCATTAACTCCTGGTGATAATTCACAATATATTCTATATCTAGTACCTTGATATTTATAAACATATGCGCCTACTAATTTATCATCATCTGTTACTAATTCTTCGTTTCCTCTAGCATCATAAATTTTACCATCATCAGATACTTTTAAAATTTCATTTACTATTTTCATTTTATATTTGTTTGATTGTTCTTTTGTAAGTTCAAAATCATATCCAGCATCAAAATTAACATTATAATGCCCTTTTTCATCTTTATCTTTTTCAATTGTATAAAGTTTAAATTCTGGTATTACAGCTTCATCAGATAAACCAATTTCAGTTAATAAATCTGTATCTTTAGATTCTGCCGGATAATCTCTTTTTTCAATATACATTGTCATATTATAATTTATAGTTATATCTTCTTCAATTCCTTCAAATTCATATGCACGAAGTAATCTAGAATTTTTTGCTTCTGAAAATACAATAGTTATACTATAACCTTCACCTTGTTTTGGAGCTAATACACGTAAATATAATCCTCCATCTACATCATATTTATCATTTGGATCATAATCGTTAAGCTGTTCTAAATCATAATCTTCAATTCTAAATCCTTTATCCATTAATTCATTCATATATGCTTTAAATTCTGAAAAAGTTGTTGATATATATACCTCTCCATTTTCATTATTTGGAAAAGCAAATTCAAATGTTCCAGCTTTATATTCAGGAATTCCATAAGCATCATATATTCCATTTGGCCATTTTGTTGTATCACTTGATAAAACAATTTCAATCTCTTTTTTATTATCTGTTTGTTCATTACCTAATTCGTTATTTTCAGTATTCTTTCCACATCCAGTTAATGTAAATAAACCAAATACTAATATCATAATAACTAATACATATTTTAATACTTTATTCATACATTCTCTCCTTTTTTATAATCTACTTAAATAATATAACTATTATATTAAAAATACAATAGAAAAATATTATTTAAATAAAAAACAAAAAGGGCCAGCCTAAGCTGACCCCCTTGCCTCAAAACGCGCAACGCTTGTTAAGAGAGAATGACTTACTTGGAAATTGCATCCCAACGAGCCTTCAGAGTAGGATCCTGAATCACTTCGCCGTTGGAGAACGGAACGAAGAGACCAGTCTCTTTGTAGCCGGCAGCACGCAGTTCGGAAAGAATCTTGTACCCTTTGGTAACGTAGGTCTTACCATTGCGGTAGACGAAAACTACGCGACCATTATTGGTGCAGAAACGACCGATGCGATCAACAGCGACACAGTCCAGACAGCGGGAAATGGCAGGGTAATAAGTCTCCTCATAGTAAAGGTGCTTTACCGCCACGCCGGTTGCAGGCATTTCGAAACAGTTGGACAGAGTCTCATCACTGATGGTACCAAAGCCATGCTGATCGCAGTACTTGATACAGTCATCAGTAAATTCCGCCTCATGGGCAACCTCAGCCTGCTGTCTAAGAAGACGCCACTTGGTTTCTTCCTGCTTCGGATAGTCCCCATTGCTGAAAGGAACATAGAAGTAATCGTCTGTGAATCCGTTGCTACGCAGAGTAGCGATGACGTCGCGAGTGTAAGGGGTTACATAGATCTCATTTTCATGGACGAAGCAAGCCGTTGAGTTATTCGTCGCAAAGCGACCATTGAACTTCGGAGCCAGATCCATTACGTTGAGAGCTTCTTCCTGATTGAACTGCGGCCAAACCGCGATCATACCAGGGTAAACCCGGACAGCGCCATCCTTCTTCAGGTTTTCGAGTGCAGTGTTCATCATGTTAGCCATTTTCATATCCTCCTTAATAATTATTGATGTCCATTGTTTTTTAAGCTTACGCTAATATGGAGCACCTGATAAAAATGGTTAAATATATTATACCATATTTACATAAAATATGCAAAATTAGAACTATGTTACCAATTCTAAACAAAAAGAAAACTCCCGGCACACTTGCCAGGAGCTTACTACGGATCAATCAATTATTCTTCGTCTTCAATCGCGTCTTCCAAAATGCCTTTAGCAGTTTTAGTCAAAGGTGTCAGCATACAATCCGGTCTTGCGCCACTTTCATTTACAATGTAAGCGCTTCTACCGAACCAAACTGCCACGCCAGGAACAACTTCGTCGTCGTGATCCAGCAAATAATCGATATAGCATTCATCGATCTTAAGCTGTGTCACATCGAGCGTCTTCACCTTCAAAAACTTAAACAACTCTTCTTCGACTTTAACGTCACCATTTTCACATGCCTGCAAAATGACATATTTAATGGTACCAAGCTTATCTCGGAACTTTTTTGCGTCTTCCTTAGTAACACAGTAATAGGGATCTTCATTGGGAATGATATAGCTATCCTGAAATGCTCTATCAAGAATAGCCCACTTCCAATTATCGTCTAATACTATAGCATCAACGCCACTGTCGCTGAGTCTAATCTCACCAGTCTCATCGTCAAACCAGAACAGTCTCTGTCCAGGTATGCAGGGTGGCGGATTCTGTGTTACAAATTCCAAGAAATCTTTTGACTTATCCATGATGTCTACCTCCTCTTAATTAGTCTGGAGGCTTTGAAACCTCCAAACCAAAGTTTATAAGTTTCAAAAAATCGTACTTTTATAATTATAACATAGTTTTATGTTAACGTCAAACAAGCTTGTTTAATAAAATAAAGCAACCCCAAGTTTTACCTCAGGGTTGCTCTTTCTAATTAGAATCTTATTTTGAGAAATCGTTATTTGACAGTCTGACTATTAATGATCTTAATTACTCTCATCTCGGTCATATCGATACGATACTCAACGTTAACAGGAAATGCTGATGTGATGTCTTTTCCGGAATCTAACATATTGTTGTAAAATCCTGTTGCTGGAGTAATTCTAATTGTGCTCCAATCAACAAAGATTACATACTTTTTAACAAAATATTTCCGGTTGTACTGCGGATTTCCCATAATAGACTTGATTCGGTTAAATGCTTTTTTTCTTACCTCATCAGGTTCATTTTTAATCCGCTCTTCCCACATTGCTTGCTCTTCTCTGTCATCCATTGCAGTAGCATGCCAATGCTCAAGATGGCTTTTATATTGCTTTGCAATTTCATCTGCAAACGCTTCAGCCAAACCATCCCATGTTTTTACTGTGCTAAGAATTATCTCGCTCATTTCGTTTCCTCCGTATATAGCGATAGATTTAACTAACTGTTATAGTATAACACAGAACTTTTGATTATGTCAACTTTATTGGTGTTTTAGGAGCGGGTAACCAGAGGTAAGTATTTTATACTTCTTCTCTCGCAACGGATAGCGAGTTTTTTAAACACCTTTTGTTGACCTATTTGGTGACAAAAAATAAGCATTTTCAGTCCCTCTCCGTATTAAAAAAGCTTATAAATCAATACTTTCAAGAATTTGAACAGTATCGAGTTATAAGCTCTGGGTGGAGCAGGCAGCGGGAATCGAACCCGCGCTGTCAGGTCGGAAGCATGACATTCTACCACTAAATTATGCCTGCATATTTACTATTTAATTATAACATTCTTGCGTATTTTTAGCAACAAAAAAAGCCATCATACTAGATC
>JAZLBY010000073.1:0-23895 GCA_045613965.1 Candidatus Scatovivens sp. | reverse complement strand
CATTTATCTCGAATAACTCTGTATCTAAGTTTTTTATTACTTTCTTTTCATCATCTGTTTCAAGAATTATCAACCCATCCTCATTTAACAAATTATTATTTATAATTCTCACTGCTGCATCTTCAGCAAAATTTGTATGATATGGTGGATCTAAAAAAACAATATCAAATTTCATCTTCTTGTTTTTTAATTCATCTAATGCTTTCTTATAATCACAAGTAAGTAACAATGTTTTATCATTTGTACGTGTCTTATCTATATTTTGTTTAATAATTTTTATTGCATCTCTAGAAGCATCGCATAATACTACATTTTTAGCACCACGACTTATAGATTCCAACGCTAACGCTCCACTTCCAGCAAATAAATCTAGAATTACTGCATCTTGTAAATCATAATGTATTTTGCTAAAAAGAGCTTCTTTTACTCTATCTAATGTTGGTCTAGTGTTTTCACCTTCAAGAGTAAATAATTTTGTACCTCTCATCGTTCCACTAATAATTCTCATACTACTCCTA
The DNA here is from genome assembly GCA_045613965.1 of Candidatus Scatovivens sp. Lineage (GTDB taxonomy): Bacteria > Bacillota > Clostridia > TANB77 > CAG-508 > Scatovivens. The sequence continues at coordinate 23,377 of JAZLBY010000073.1, read as the reverse complement.
TATACACCTATTATATTATATACTACTATTTTATTCCAAATATGCTATAAGTCAATAAGATTAACACAAATGTAATACATACTTAATTCTTTTGTAAAATAGTAATTATCGCGCAAAAAAGCGGTATACAGAGTATACCGCTTATATATTTTAAAATTATTCTTCGCTATCTTTGCTATCTTGTAATAATTCTAATTGAGAAATTAATAGAGCTTCCATTTTAGCTTTATAAACACCAAATTGTCTTTTTAATTCTTCAGTTCTTTTTCTAATCTCAAACTCTTCTTTTGCTATTTCTTCAGATGATCTTCTTGCTTCGCTTTGTGCATCTCTAATAATTTGTTCAGCACGTGATTGAGCTGTTGCTTTTATATCATCAGCTGTAGTTTGAGCCATAACTAATGTATTTTGTAAAGTTTGCTCAACATTTTTATAATGCTCTAGTTCCTTGTGACATTCTTCTATAGCATCTCTTAATTCTGCATTTTCTCTATATAGTTTTTCATAATCGTCTGTTACTTGATCTAAAAAATCATCAACATCGTCAGCATTATAACCATTTATTTTTTTCGAAAATCTTTTATTTTCGATATCTAAAGGTGTTAGCATAACTTTTCCTCCTACTGCCTAATTATTTTATCCATGAAGCTGAAAATTTGCTTTCAATTTTTTCCTTTGTAATTTCATTAATTATATCGTAGTTGTATGGAGCAACAACAAATATAGAATTAGAAACTTTTTCAATATTTCCATCTAATGCTTTTACTGCACCACTAACAACGTCTACAATTCTTCTTGCAACGTCTTTACTTACATACTCTAAATTAATTACAACTGCATTTTTCTCTTTTAATTGCATAACGATTTCGTCTGCTTGATCGAAATTAGTTGGTTTAGAGATTTTCATTTTAATTTGTTGTGGTTGAGGCATTTGTACCACTTTGCTTTTTGGTTTAAATATATTAAAAGATTCTCTTTCTGTCTCTTCTCCGCCTTCATATTCTTCATCATATTCAGCGTTATATACTTCATCCTCGTACTCTTCTTGTTGTACGTCCTCTCCCCATATGAAATCCATAAATTTTTTTATTGATGTTCCTGCCATTTTTTCTACAGCCCTCCTAATTTTTTCTCTTCATTCGTAGCTTAATTATGTATATAGTATCTACTTTTTTCAAGTTATTGTCAATGCTTTTTCCTAATGTTATTAAAAAATAATTCTTTTGTAATTTTTTTGTAATTTTATTGTGAATTTACACTACTAATGTAACAGAACTTCATCATAAAGTTTAATTTTTTCTCTTTCTGAAATCTCATCAGCAGAATATCCCAATGCTTTTAATTCTTCTTCTTCATAATTTTCTAATATAGAATACGCATCATTTTGTCTTAATACTTTTACTAATATTTTTTGGATATATCCATTCTTTTTTCTTTCAACATATATTTTATCATCTTCTTCAATTAATGCTGAATTACTTACTTTAAGACCTGTATATTCCCACCAAACTATATCCATAGATATTTTTCTAAATTCTAACAATTCTGCAACTTTTTCATCTATTTCAAAAACTATAATTCTTTCTTTTCCTTCATCAACTATATGAACTATTTCAGCATCAATTTCTTCGGATGTTGAAAGTCTCAATTTTAGATTATCTCCAACTTTTGCAGACATCGCATTTTCTGATGAAACAATAGTCGCTATATAACATTTAAAGTTATCTACTATTTTACCTTTTTCATTACTTAAAGGAACTACAGCTCCAACTTTTAATTCTAAATCTTTTAATAAATCAATTGTTAAGTAAGAAAAATCTCCTATTACTAGCTTATCTTCTAAACCATCAACTCTATATGAAGCTAATCCAGATCTAGGTGCAGCTATTACTTCTACACTATTTTGCAATTTTTCTTTTAACTTGTCTCTTTCTTGAGTTAAAGTTTTAACAAGTGAACCTTCAGGACTTAACTTTCCTGTAATATCTGCCTTTTTAGATATATATGTTTCAATTTTGTTTTTATGCTCATTAATTTTTTGTAAATTATTAATTTTATGCATATCATTAATTACAAGTTCTATTTCTCTTTCCAAACTTGAAATATCAGTATTTGTTGTTCCTAATGTATATTCACTGTTTTCTATTGCTTCATTTATTTGAATATCTAATTTTTCAATTTCACTTAAAATACTTTCTTCTGTATTAGAATAATATCTAAACACAGATTGTTTCATAGCAGCTCTTTCTCCATCAGATAACATTCTTACCATACCATTTTTATAGTTATCACCTTGTAAAACTACTTCATCTCTGATCAAATATCCTTCTACATCTTCTTCATATGACAAAGAGCCCTCAGCAACAGTTGTTTTTGCTGAAGTATTTTTAATCAATCTTTTTCCATTAGTAACAAATACTAATAGAACAATCATACATATTATAGTTATAAAAACTTTAGTTAAATTAATTTTTTCTTTATTGTTTTTCACTATAACTCCTTAAAAATTACTTTTAGATTTTCTTCTAATCCATCATCTTTGTCAAGCCAAATAATTTCTTCATTTCTTCTAAACCAAGTTAATTGTCTTTTAGCATATCTTCTCGATTCTTGTTTTATTTTTTCAATCATTTCTTCTCTTGTTAAAATTCCATCAAAATACTCTTTGACTTCTTTATAACCTAAGCCTTGCATTGCAGTTGGAAATTGTTCGTATTTATTTAACAAATTTCTAACTTCTTCTTCAAGACCAGCTTCAATCATTAAATCAACTCTCAAATTTATTCTTTCATAAAGCTTTTCTCTATCCATTGAAATACCAAAAACTTTATAATCATATTCTACACCTTTTTGTCTAGATAATATTTCATGTTCAGTCTTTGTTTTTCCTGTTGATTTATATATTTCAAGAACTCTAACAATTCTTTTTTTATCATTTTTACTTATTTTTTGCATAGCTTCTGGATCAATAGTATTAGCTTCGTCCCACATTTTTTCTAATTCCATAGGATCCTCAGCACGATTCATAAGTTCATTTCTATATTCTTCATCAATTTCCATATCTTGATATTCAATACCATAAATCAATGAATTAACATATAGGCCGGTGCCACCGACTACGATTGGCACCTTCCCTTTATTCAATATTTCTTTAATTGCCGCTTCTGCATCTCTTTTAAAATCAGAAACAGTATATCTTTGATCTGGAGATACAAAATCAACTAAATAATGTTTTATACCTTGTGCTTCTTCTTTTGTAACTTTTGCAGTACCAATATCCATATCCTTATATATTTGCATTGAATCTGATGAAATTATTTCTCCATCTAATTTCTTAGCAAGTTCTATAGAAAGAGCAGTCTTACCAGATGCTGTTGGTCCTACTATCACTACAACTTTAGGTTTCATTCAATTTATCTCCTACTAAATTTTCTTTCTAAATCATATTTTGTCATTTTAATAGCTGTTGGTCTTCCATGAGGACAAGTAAACGGATTTGGAAGTTCTAATAATTTTTCCATTAAACTTTCAACTTCTTGGTCATCCAACTTCATTTTTGCTTTAACTGCAGCTTTACAAGCAACAGTTGCAATAAATTTATCTTCTTTTTCTTGTTTTGCTGTTACCGCAACAGTATCAATTTCATCTAATATATCTAAGAATAATTGCTTTGTATTTAGATCTTCACACATTCCTGGAACTGACATTAGTTTTATTGTGTTATCTCCAAATTCTTCAAAAGAAAATCCTGCTTTTGTAAACATATCTACATTTTCTTTAGCAATTATCATTTCTTTATGTGATAAAGTAATTACATCTGGAAGTAATAAAAATTGTTCATCTCTATTTTCTCCACTATAATAATTTTCTTTAACCTTTTCATATAAAATTCTTTCATGTGCAGCATGTTGATCAATTATATACATTTCATTTTTTAATTCAATGATAATATATGTATTAAAAGCAATACCTAAAAACTTATATGGTATTTTTACTTCGTGTGCTTCATCTTCAAATACATTCATATTTTCTGATGCATATTCGAAATCTTTTGTTGCATTTAATTTTTCTTGTTCTAGTTTTTCTTGTTCTTTTTCTTGTCTAACAGCAAATGGATCTACTCCAAATGTCTTTTTATACATTGCATCAAATTCTGGATTTACTTCAAAAGTTTTTTCTTCTTTTAACGCTTCTCTAACTTTAGCTGTATCTATACTTTGTGTGCTATCTAAATCTAATTTAGCTTCCATTAATTTAACAGCAATTTTTGAGAATCCATTATCTTCTACCGTATCATCTTCTTTAACTTCTAAATTTTCTACATCTTTATTTACAACTTCAGAAGCATTTACTTCCATAGTATGCTCTGGTAAATTATTTAATCCATCATTAGCTGCAACAACAGTCTCTTGTGTTGTTTGTTTTAATTCATTTAAATTAATTTTTTGAGTTTCATCAAATGTACTGTTTGTTTCAGCTTCTCTTACTTCTTCAGTATTAATTATTTGAGTAGATTCTTTATTAGCTAGTTTTGTTGAAATAAGTTCTGTTGTAGCATCTTTAATTAAAGAATTTACCTCACTTACATCTAATTCTCTTGTTTCACTTGAAATTAAAACATTACCTAATTCAACTTTTTTAGATATTTCAGAATCGTTAATTGTATTAGATTCAATAACTTCTGCTATTTTTTCTAAATTTTGTTTTTCAGTTTCTTCTTCATTTTTTTCTATACTTTGTCTATATTTAAAGATTTCTTCTAAATGATTATTTGCTAATTCTTCTTGTGTCTCTTCTGGTTCTTTTATTATTTTTTGGAATAATCCAGCAAAACCTTTTTTCTTATCTTCCTCAAAAACAAGTTCTCCATTGTTTCTTTTTTCAGCTGCTTCATTAAATCTTCTTCCAGATTCTAAAGCTTCTCTTTCAACATTTTCTACCAATTCTGATTTTGCAAGACAAGATTTTATCGCATGATATACTGCTTTAAATACTTTGCCTTCATCTTCAAATCTTACTTCTAATTTAGCAGGGTGAACATTTACGTCAGCCATTTTAGGATCCATATCTAAATTTAAAATTAAGAATCCATATCTTCCAACTGGAATCATTCCTTTATATGCTTGATCAGCAGCTGCAGTTAAATTTTTATCTTTTATAAATCTTCCATTTAAAAAGAATTGTTGATTACTTCTATTAGCACGTGCAACAACTGGTTTTCCAACAACACCTGTTATTCTAATATCATCATATTGATAATCTATTTCTTCTGTTTCTGTAGCAATATCTTTTCCATATATGCTATATACTACAGTTTTCATATCTCCATTACCATTTGTTTGTACAACTGTTTTTCCATTACTAATTAATTTTAAAGCAACATCTTTATTTACAAGAGCAATTCTTGTTACTGCATCTTCAATATAACCTGCTTCTGTATAATCTTTCTTTAAAAATTTATATCTAACTGGTGTATTATAGAATAAGTTTTGAACTGTTATTGTTGTTCCAACAGATCTACCTGCTTCTGTAAACTCTAATGTCTTTCCACCTTCTACAACTAATCTATGTCCAGTTTCTGCTCCATCTTTTTTAGAAACCATTTCTACTTTTGCAATTGCTGCAATACTTGCTAAAGCTTCACCTCTGAACCCCATTGTTCTTACTTCTTCTAAATCTTCAGCTTTTCTTATTTTACTTGTAGCATGTCTTTCAAAAGCAATTTCCATATCATCTTTTGCAATTCCGCATCCATCATCTGTAATTCTTATTAAGGAAATTCCACCATTTTTAATTTCTACTGTTATGTTTTTAGCACCCGCATCAATTGAATTTTCAACCATTTCTTTTACAACAGATGCTGGTCTTTCAATAACCTCACCTGCAGCAATTTTATTTATAGTCAAATCATCTAAAAGTACTATATTTCCCATGTTTTTCTCCTTTTCTTTCCTTCGCATAAACCTGATGTACCCAATTATCTCATTTTATACTTTTTTAGAATTATATCATTAAAAATATTTTTTGTATACTTTTTTGAAATTTATATATATATTTTTTTCTTCTTATTTATATGTAACAATTTTTTATTATTTTCATAGAATATAACATACAAAAGATTTAACATATTTTATTTTAAAGGAGGGCTTTATTATGCCAGAAAACAGAGGTTGCGGATGCGGATTATTTGGTGGAGATAATGATTGTTTATTATTAATCATTTTATTAATCGTAATATTCAGTTGCTGTGGAAATAATAGAGGTTGTTGCTAATCTATTATTAAAGGATGCTTTTAAAGCATCCTTTTTTTATGCGCAAAAAAACAACCCCCAGCACCTTCTTTTCAAAAGATGCTGAGGGGAAAAGACAAATTACAATTTGTCTTTTTTAGAAGATAACTTATCCTCTAACACGTTTTTTCAAGGCTTCAAACTCGTGTGCCAAAGCCTCCGGTACGTAGTCAAGTTTATCATAGAATGCCTGAATTTCTTCAATCTCTGCATTCCATCTTTCTTTATCTACGTCAAAGAGTTCTTCTTTCACTTCAGAAGTAATATCGAGGCCATCGAAATCAATTTCTTCGGGGATAATACCGATTTCGCATTCAACTCCATCAGCTTTTCCTTCACATCTTGCGAGGATCCACTTAAGTACTCTGAAGTTTTCGCCAAAGCCAGGCCACATAAAGCTACCGTCATCATCAGTTCTGAACCAGTTTACATTGAAAATCTTAGGTGCTTTATCGCCGAGATATTCACCCATTTCAATCCAATGTGCAAAATAGTCAGATATGTTGTAACCACAGAACGGAAGCATCGCCATAGGATCACGTCTAGTAACACCTACCTGTCCGGTAGTTGCTGCTGTAGTTTCGGAGCCCATCGAAGAACCAAGGAATACACCATGATTCCAGTCGAAAGATTCCATAACCAAAGGCATAATTTTTGCTCTTCTGCCGCCAAAGATAATTGCAGAAATCGGAACTCCGGTCGGAGAATTGAAATCCTCGTCCAAGCAAGGACAATTTTCTGCAGGTGCTGTAAATCTCGAGTTAGGATGAGCACCTTTGGTATTCTCACGATCAGTCCACGGATTTCCCTTCCAATCGAGCAAGTTCTCAGGCGGAATCTTGGTAAGAGATTCCCACCATACAGTGTTGTCATCGGTATTAAGTGCTACGTTGGTAAAAATAGTACCTTTTTTCGTAGATTCCAGCGCGTTAAAATTAGATTTTGCGCTAGTACCAGGTGCAACACCAAAGAATCCATATTCAGGGTTAATGGCATAAAGTCTGCCATCCGGTGCTTTTCTCAGCCATGCGATATCATCACCGAGAGTGGTGACTTCATATCCTTCATCTAAGAATTTCTTAGGAGGAACGAGCATAGCCAAGTTGGTTTTGCCACATGCAGACGGGAACGCTGCTGCTACATAAAATTTCTGTCCATCAGGTTTCTTAATTGCCAGAATGAGCATGTGCTCAGCGAGCCACATTTCATCTCTTGCAATTACAGACGCAATGCGAAGCGAGAAACACTTTTTGCCCTGCAGAACATTTCCGCCGTATTCGGAGTTGAAGCTATAAATTGCTTTCTCATCCGGAAAATGACAGATATATCTTTCTTCAGGATCCATAGTGCCAACAGAATGCAGTCCTTTAACGAACTCGCCGTCTTCACCCAGTTCTTCTAAAACTTTGTTACCGCAGCGTGCCATAATCAGCATACTGAGAACAACATACCGGGAGTCAGTAAGCTCGAATCCGATTTTGGAAAAAGGAGAACCATAAGGTCCCATCATGTACGGTATGATGTACATAGTTTTGCCTTCCATAGAATTATGGAAAAGTTCGTACATCTTTGTGTTCATGGTAGGAGCATATGCCCATTTATTTGTAGGGCCTGCTTCAATTTCCTTTTCCGTACAGATAAACGTTCGATTTTCAACACGAGCTACATCTGTAGGATCGCTTCTGCGCAGATAGCATCCAGGGAGTTTCTCTTGGTTGAGCTCTAAAAGCTCTCCGGCTGCCACAGCCTCTTTGATCAACTGCTCCTTCTGCTCTTCTGACCCATCAATCATGATAACGTTCGCTGGCTTTGTCAGCTTAATCATCCGATTGATCCATTCGTTTGCCTTTGCATGTCTTACGTGTACATTCATTTTAAGTCACTTCCTTTTTAATAAATTTACTGCTATATTGCTAGCAGCATTTAAATGAATAACACTCTAATATTTTAACACGTTTTTACCCAAAAATCCATGAAATCACAAGGTTTTCACAGTTTTTTCACATTTTTAGGCAAAAAATAAACAGATATAATAAAAATTATACCTGTTTTTTATTTTTTAATACATTCCACCCATCTCTGGCATCTCTGCATGATGTCCACCACATCCACATGATTTTTCTTTTTTCTCTGTTATAACACTCTCTGTTGTTAAAATCATTGAAGCAACACTTTCAGCATTTTGAAGAGCTGAACGAGTTACTTTTGTTGGATCTACTATACCAGCTTTTTTCATATCAACATATTCTTCTTTTGCTGCATCAAATCCTATTCCTGGTTTTGATGATTTTACTTTTTCAAGTATTACAGCACCTTCTAATCCAGCATTAGCAGCTATTTGTCTAGCTGGTTCTTCTAATGCTTTTAATATAATTTTAACACCTATTTTTTCATCATCGTTTAAAGTTTCTTGATATAACTTTTCAACTACAGGTATTACATTTATATAAGCTGTTCCACCACCAGGTAATATTCCTTCTTCAACAGCAGCTTTTGTAGCTGATAATGCATCTTCAATTCTTAGTTTTTTCTCTTTCATTTCAATTTCTGTTGCAGCACCAACTTGAATAACTGCCACACCACCAGCAAGTTTTGCTAAACGTTCTTGAAGAGTTTCTTTTTCATAACTTGATTTTGTTTCATCAATATTTTTCTTTATTTGTTTAATTCTATCTTCAATTAATGTTTTATTTCCCATACCATCAACAACTATTGTTGTTTCTTTAGTACATTTAACTTGTTTTGCTCTTCCAAGACCAGCTAAAGTTACATCTTTAAGTTCTAATCCAAGCTCTGATGTTATTACTTCACCACCAGTTAATATTGCTAAATCTTGAAGAATTTCTTTTCTCTTATCTCCAAATCCAGGTGCTTTAATTCCAACTACATTTAATATACCTCTTAATTTATTTAATATTAATGCTGATAAAGCTTCATTTTCAAAATCTTCAGCAATAATAACAAGTTTTCCACCATTTTGAGTTAACTCTTCTAATAATGGTAATATTTCTTGTAAATTTGAAATTTTTCTATCTGTAATTAAAATATATGGGTTGTCAATTACAGCTTCCATTTTTTCTGTATCAGTTACCATATATGGAGAAACATATCCTTTTTCAAATTGCATACCTTCTACTACTTCAACTTCTGTAAAAGATGTTTTTGATTCTTCTATTGTTATAACTCCATCTTTTGATACTTTTTCCATTGCATCAGCAATCAAATTTCCAATTTCTTCATTGTTTGCTGAAATACTTGCAACTCTTGCGATATCTTCTTTACCTTTAATTGGTGAACTAATTTTCTTTAATTCTTCTATTGCTAAAGCTGTTGCTTTATCCATTCCTCTTTTTATTCCTAAAACATCACCACCAGCAGCAACATTTTTAACACCTTCTTTTAACATTATTTGTGCTAAAACAGTTGCAGTTGTTGTTCCATCTCCTGCTACATCATTAGTTTTAGTTGATACTTCTTTTACTAAACTTGCTCCCATATTTTCAAATGGATCTTCAAGTTCAATTTCTTTTGCTATTGTTACACCATCATTTGTGATAAGTGGTGCGCCAAAACTTCTATCTAATACAACATTTCTTCCTTTTGGTCCAAGTGTTACTTTAACAGTATCTGCTAATTTATTAACACCATCTAATAATTTTTTTCTAGCTTCTTCGCCATTTTTAATTTCTTTAGCCATATCTGTCCTCCTAAAAACTATTCAACAATTGCTAAAATATCAGAGTGTTTTACTATTATATATTCTACACCTTGATATTTTACTTCTGTACCAGAATATTTGCTTATAATTACTTTATCTCCCTTTTTAACTTGCATTTTTATTTCTTTTCCATTTTCATCAACACCACCAGGTCCAATTTCTATAACTTCTGCTATTTGTGGTTTTTCTTGTGAAGCACTTGTTAAAATTATTCCGCTTTTTGTTTCTACTTCTGCTTCTACCATTTTTATTAAAACTCTATCGTTTAATGGTTTTATCATCTTTATATTTCCCCCTTTAAAAATATATTTATCCCTAAAGTTTAAATTAGCACTCATTATTTGTGACTGCTTACAATTTATAACTTTTTAGGAAAAAAATCAATATATTTAAAATATTTTCTCTTTTATTTATATTATAAATTCTTATTTTTATTCATATAATCAAAAAGACTTTCGAGCATTATCGAAAGTCTTCATTTGTATACTAATCATCATATCCAAGCATTTTGGGTTCACAAGTTAAATTTATACCTAAACTTTTTAAAACTTTTTGTTCAGTTCCAGATACCATATAAGAACTATGAGCATCTAATCCTCTTAATTTATCTAATGCTTCGATTGTTTTTTCAATTACAGGATTATTTTCTGCACAAATTGAAAGAGCAATTAATACTTCTGATAAGTTTAAACTATATTTACTTTTATAAGAAGTTTTTTGTTTTAACTTTAATATTCCTTTTAACACAGATGGTGATAATAAATATACATCATCTGGAATACCACTTATGTATTTTATTGTATTTAATAGAAGCGCACTTGATGCACTTAAAAGATCTGACTCTTTTCCAGTTATAATTTTTCCATCATCAAGTTGAATTGCTAATGCATTAGCATTTGTTAATTCTGCTTTTTCAATAGCATGTTTTACTATTTCTCTATCTGCTGTTGTTATTCCAACATTGTTCATTAATTTTTTAATAGTTTCAACAGCTTGTTCTGTTCCAATACCTTTTTTATAATCACATATTGCAGAATAATATCTTCTTATGATTTCCATTTTTGCTGCATATTGAGCTGCTTCATCATCAACAATACATTGGCTTATCATATTTACTCCCATATCTGTAGGAGATTTATATACTTCTTTTCCTGTTATTGATTTTAATATATTTTTCAAAATAGGAAATGCAGAAATATCTCTATTATAATTAACCGCTTTTACATTATATTCTTCTAAATGGAATGAATCTATCATATTAATATCATTTAGGTCAGCTGTTGCTGCTTCATATGATACATTCACTGGATGCATTAATGGTAAATCCCAAACCGGAAATGTTTCAAATTTTGCATATCCTGCATCAACACCTTTTTTATGTTCATGATAAAGTTGAGATAAACATGTACCAAGTTTTCCGCTGCTAGGACCTGGTGCTGTTACAACAACTAATTTTTTTGTTGTTTCTATATAAGGATTTTTACCATAACCTTCTTCACTAACAATTGTTTCAACATCATCTGGATAACCTTTAGTTGGTGTATGAATATATACTTTAATATTTCTACTTTCTAAAGTATTTTTTAATTTATCAATCTCTTGACCAGTATACATTGTAATAACAACACTATTAATTGAAATACCTAATTTAGAAATGTTTTCTATTAATCTTAATAATTCAACATCATAGCCTATACCATAATCAGCTCTAATTTTATTTTTTTGAATATTATCAGCATTAATACAAAAGATTATCTCTAAGTCTTCCTTAAATTCTTGTAAAAGTCTTATTTTTGCATCTGAACAAAATCCAGGAAGTACTCTACTTGCATTATAATCATCAAATATTTTACCACCAAATTCAAGATATAGTTTGTTATCAAACATTTTTATTCTTTCTTCAATTTTTTCTTTTTGAATTTTTAAATACTTTTCGTTGTCAAAAGCGATTCTCATTTTTTCCTCCAAATTATTGATAAAACCCTTTTTTCTTTTTTAAACAAAAAAAACAGACTTAAAAAAAGGGTTTTTTTTTTAAATCTGCTTCGATTCATTTCTTTCAACAAAATAATTTTAACATTTTATCCACAGTTTTTCAATACTTTTTTAATATTTTATATTTTATTTTTTTGTTGTTGTATTTTTTTTTCGTATATATTATAATTTTGATATAGTGGAGGTAATTATGATTATTCCTAAATTTATAATCGATCAAAGTATTATAAATGCTGAGATTAGAGTTATTAATAGTCTTTTAAGTCAACAAAGACAATTAAAACAAACTTTAATTTTATATCTTGAAAAAATCTCCGAAGGTATTTTAAATGCAAATGATGACCAAGATTCAACATCTCTTGTTTCTTGTTTAAATGGAATTAAAATGAGTTTTGAAAACATCAAAGGTAATATAGATACTCTTCTTGAATTGAGATCTTTTTTAGAAGAAGCTTCAAAATTAAGAGCTTATGATTCAAAATACTTTGAAAAATACAATGAAGACTATATTAAAATATTCGAAAAAATTTCTGAAGATAATATCTTTTATTATACTTTTATGGAATCCATTCTTAAATACATGTCAGTTGTATTTGAAGAAGCGCCTCCAGCAAAAGAAGAACCAATAATTGAAGATACTAAAGATGATACTGTAGAAACTGAAGAAGAAGTTATAGAGACATATGATTTTAATCTAAAAGATATGGTCGCTGAAGAATTATTAAAAGAAACAAGTTTATTAGAAGAATTTGCAGCAATTGCTCAAGCTACTCTAGAACAATTTGAAGAAATTCAAGAAAAAGAATCTTCTGCTAATATTGAAATTAAAGATGATATTTATTTAGAAGATACAATTATTGATGATAATTTAAATGTTTATGAGTCAAGCAAAGAAGAAATAAAAAATAAAGAAGAATCTTTATTTACATCAGTTTCTTTAGATGAACTTGAAAATAATTTCGATACTATTTATGATAATTCTAATGAATCAAATGACTCAAATAATGATATAGAAAAAGAAACATTTTTTGATGATACAATTTCTATCGAAGAACCAAATGAACCTTCTTTTATACCAGAAGAATTATCAAGTGAAGAATCAACTAATAAAATCGAACAAGAATTAGAAGAAGAATTAAATAAAGTCTTATCTTCTGACACAAAATCAAATAATAAAAATTCTTCTAAAAAGAAAAAAAAGAAGAAAAAGCAAAAAGATTATACAGTTATAGATGATGAAGAAACTGTTTTAAATGTAGAACCTGATCCATTTAGAGAAAATATATTACTATTTTCTGAGAAAAATAACAACATTATTCTTCCATTTTCAACAGAAGATTTAGAAGAATTCTTTACAAACAATCCATCTAAATATTCATCAATGCAAGATATTATTGATAAAGAATATACTCTTCCATATGATGTTTTCAAAAATCCTGCATCAGCAAGATTTAAAGAAACATATTATTTAGCAAAACATAAATCTAATTTATCTGTATCTAAAGCAACAGCTCTTGCTTCAGAACTTTATTTCAACTCACAAGTTGATCCAGTTATAATCAGAGCTTGTAAAAATATCGATGAATTATATTCTTATCTTGCTTGTTTAGAAAGAAATCATTTAGATGAATTTAAATATTTTAAAATTGTTTATAATTAATATAAAAAAGCAGTGTAGAAAAATCTACGCTGCTTTTCTTTTATCCTTATACTTTTTTACATTCTTTGTTTAACTGCTTCGTAAATAACTATACCAGCAGATACTGATGCATTTAAGGAAGTAATTTTTCCTTTCATTGGAATTTTAATTAATATATCAGCATTTTCTTTTACTAATTTACTCATGCCAAATCCTTCACTTCCAATTATTATTGCTAAAGGTCCTTTTAAATCTTGGTTATAATATAAAGTATCAGCATCTCCATCTGTACCAATTACCCAAAGACCAGCATCTTTTAATTTTCTTATTGTATCATTTAAATTATTTACTCTTGCTATTTTTACATATGATGTAGCACCAGTTGAAACTTTAGCTACAGTTGCATTTACTGCAACATTTCTTCTTTTAGGAATTATAATTCCATGTACTCCTGCAGTTTCAGCAGTTCTTATTATTGATCCAAAATTATGAGGATCTTCAATACCGTCTAATATTAATAAAAATGGATCTTCACCTTTTTCTTTAGCAGCATCTAATATTTCTTCTACTTCTGAATAATTAAATGGAGGAACTACAGCTACAACACCTTGATGATTTTCAGCCATTTGATCTAATTTAGATTTATCAACTTCAACCATAACAATTCTTGCATCTTTAGCTTTAGCTATAATTTCATTAATAGAACCATGTCTTTCACCATGTTCAATATATAACTTATTAATATCTTTTTCAGATTTTAATAATTCCATTACAGCATTTCTTCCTGCAACAATATCTTCATATACACTTTCTTCATCGTTTTGTCTTCTATCTTCAAGACTTCTTCTTTCTACAAATCTTCTATCTGTTTCTGAACGTCTTTCACCTATTCTTCTATCGAATTCATTTCTATCTGTTTTTCTTCTTTCTTGAACTCTTCTATCAGCTTGACGTCTTTCTTCAACTCTTCTATCAGCTTTTCTTCTTTGTTCTTTTCTTCTTTCCCCATTTTCAATCTTTTCTTTTGCTATTCTTGGTTGTCTATTTCTTTTATCTCTATAGCTCTCTCTCATTTTTCTACTCCTTATATTTTACTTTAATAATTCTTCATCATCTAATTTAAGTACTGCTAAAAACGCTTCTTGTGGTACTTCTACGTTACCAATTTGACGCATTTTCTTTTTACCCTTCTTTTGCTTCTCTAATAATTTTTTCTTTCTTGTTATATCTCCACCATAACATTTTGCTAAAACGTCTTTTCTCATTGCTGATAAAGTTTCTCTTGCAATTATTTTTCCACCAACAACTGCTTGAATTGGTATTTCAAATAATTGTCTTGGAATAACTTTTTTAAGTTTTTCAGCCATCTTTCTTCCTCTTTCATAGGCTGAATCCTTATGAACTATAAATGATAAAGCATCAACTGCTTCATTATTTATATGTAAATCTAATTTTACAAGATCTGCTCTTCTGTTTTCTTTAAATTCATAATCTACAGAAGCATAACCTTTTGTTTTTGATTTTATTGTATCAAAGAAATCATAAATAATTTCATTAAGTGGAAGTTCATATTCCAATGTTACTCTGTTTGAATCTAGGTATTTCATATCTATATAAACACCTCTACGTTCTTGGCAAACTTTCATAACATTTCCAACAAACTCTTTTGGAATCATAATCTCAGCTTTCATTATTGGTTCTTCCATATAACTTATTTCTGTTGTTGGTGGAAGATCAACTGGATTATATAATTCTATAACTTCTCCACTAGTTCTATGAACTTGATAAATAACAGATGGTGCTGTAGTAATTAATCCTATATCAAATTCTCTTTCTAATCTTTCTATAATAATCTCTAAATGTAAAAGTCCTAAGAATCCACATCTAAAACCAAATCCTAAAGCAGCTGATGTTTCTGGTTCATAATTTAACGCTGCATCATTTAATTTTAATTTTTCTAATGCTTCTTTTAATGGTTCATATTCACTTCCATCTAATGGATACATTCCACAATATACCATCGAATTAGCTTTTTTATATCCTGGAAGTGGTTCTTTAGCTGGATTTGATTTTAATGTAATTGTATCACCAACATTTAAGTCTGATACTGTTTTTACACTTGCTGCTATATATCCAACTTCACCAGCTGATAATGATGTTGCTGGAACATAAGAACCAGCTCCAAAATATCCAACTTCTGTAACTGTAAATACTTTTCCTGTTGCCATAAATAATATCTCATCATTTGCTTTTACAGTACCATTTTTAATTCTTACATAACTTAAAGCACCTTTATAATTATCATAATATGAATCAAAAATTAAAGCTTGAAGTGTTCCATTTTCATCTCCATTTGGAGCAGGAATATCTGTTACTATTCTTTCTAATACTTCTTCAATATTAAGACCAGTTTTTGCAGATATACAAGGTGCGTCCATTGCTGGTAATCCAATAATATCTTCTATTTCTTTTTTAACTTCGTCTGGTCTCGCATTTGGAAGATCAACTTTATTAATAACTGGTACTACTTCTAAATCTCCATCTAATGCTAAATAAACATTTGCTAAAGTTTGAGCTTCAACACCTTGAGTACTATCTACAACTAATATCGCACCTTCACACGCAGCTAAACTTCTTGATACTTCATAGTTAAAGTCAACATGTCCTGGTGTATCGATTAAATTAAATATATAATCCTCACCATTTTTAGCTCTATAATTCATTTTTACAGCTTGAGATTTAATTGTGATACCTCTTTCTTTTTCGATATCCATATTATCTAATACTTGAGATTCCATTTCTCTTTGTGTAAGTGCACCTGTCATTTCAATAATTCTATCAGCAAGTGTAGACTTTCCATGATCAATATGTGCAATTATACTAAAGTTTCTAATATTTTTTTGTTTGCCTTCCATAAGTTCTCCTCATTTTTTGTATTATCTTATTTCATCTTCATCTTTTGACTTATCAATCTCTTTTTTGTGATTTAAATTAATATTTTCTACTTTAATATCTCCAGAATTTAATTCATCTTTTTTCGATTTTTTTATTTGATCTGGAGGTAATGTTCTTTCATATTCTTGCATCTTCTTTTCCAATGCATTCATCATATATATAAATACTCCATCAGACCACTGAGTCTTTTGAGTATAATCATCATGTACAAATTTTCTAATTCCTAATTGATACTTTCTTAAATCATCTTTCATATCATCTGACAACATAGCATCAATTTGATCAAGCGAATACATACTTTGATCAATATCTTCTAAAGCTGCATACTCTCTTAATCCAACAACAATCATTCTTTCAAGGTTATGATTAATTCCAGCTTTATCAACCATATATCTCGCACTACCTGGTCTTATATAATTTTCTCTTTCAAGATATTCTAATGATGATCTAGCAATGCTCGCCATTGTTTGTGTTCTAAACTGTTTTTCTCCAATAACTTCTTTAGATATTGGTCTTTCATCTAATGTCATATGATCTGCTGCTAATTCAAACAACTCCATATACATTTGAGTATATATAACTTCTTTAGTTTGAATAGGTATATTATCATCATCAAGTTTTCCCATAAGTGTTGTTAATCTAAATATATCATCTAATCTTTCTTTTGATTCACTTTCAGAAAAACTAACTCTCATTGCTTTTAATACAAACTCTTCAAACTCTTCTCTATCATTCAAACCATGACTTAACAATTCTTTTTCTGAAACACCTATTGCATAAGCAAAAAGATTAGAAAAACAAGTTGTTGTTTGATATCCTATTGTACCCATATAACCTTTTTCATAATCTTGCGTATCTTTAGTTCTTACTGAACGAGTAGCAGCACTTTCTGTTAAAATTTCGTTCATATGAGAACCAGATATAATACCTCTATCATCTTTATGTATTACTCCAAAATCGCCTTCTCTATGATAAGCTATAGCATGATATATTTCATGAGTAAGTACAGAATATAAATCTCTACCTGCTAAGAATTTTGCAGTAACAGGTTCAAAATTTGAATTATAATATTCAGTTAATGCATTATAATATCTTGGATTTATTAATACTCTTTTTTCTACACCTTTATATGATGCAAGTACGTCTTTTGAATCATTATCGTTTTGTTCTTCTTCTGTCATAAAATCTATTGAATCTAGATTTTCAATTAATCTTTGTATTTCTTCAGTCATTCTATCTAAAGAAAAACCAAACTCAAAAGATCTTCTTCTTAAAATTTCTTCTAGAAGCGGTTTAAAATCACCATATTTTTCTTCAGTTATGTACTTATCCATTACTATTTGTAATGCAGGATTATTATAAGACTCTAGTTCCATATTATATTTCCTTTATTATTCACCACGATCAATTCCTTGTTGTTTATCTAAATCAGGATCGTTTTGACTTTTTATTTCATTTAAATCAATATGATTAAAATCTTTTAAAACATATCTATCATTAAATGTTGGCTCGACAGTTTTAGCTGCCATTGCTGCGTAATACTCAGACTTATCAGCTTTAGGAGCTGCATCTGGTAATTGTGGCATATTTCTATTTTTAAATGCAGTTATTCTATCTTTTATTGTATTAATAATAGTTTGGAAAAATCCAAGTTTAACAGGTGGTAATGGTGCTGTTTTATCTGGATCTTCTACCACTTCTAATTCTTCAGTTTTATCTGGATCAAATTCTTTACCATTCTCAATTTCAGGAGTTATAACGGGCATTTCTTCAGTTGGCATATCTTGCATGATATAAGATTCTCTTGTTCTAAAACCTTTCCTAATCATATCTTCACGATATATATTTCTCATTACTATCGCTGCTGATTCATTATCCCAAACCATACCTTGATCATAATCTTCTTTTAAGATTACATTTTCATATCCCATATCAGCTGTTACATCTGCTGCACCTCTATAACCAATAACGTTTGGCATTTCTAAACCATATACACCAGATATTATATCTAAATTATCTCTTGTAAATGTTAATCCTCTTTTAGCAAGTGATACTTGGTTAAATAATTCATTTGGATCTGATATTTTTCCAGATTGTCTAGTTATCATATTTAATCCAACAACTCTATTTCCAAGTCCCATTCTAGATTCATTTATACCATTGTATATAGCTTGAACTTCTTCTTGTGTAAAGCCATATCTTCTTGAATATGTATCCAATGTATCTGACATAATTTTTTCTATTTTTCTAAATCTATGGTCTACAGATCCTGCAAGATCACGTGATATGTCTTTAGTATCAGTAGCAATTTGAAAATTAGCTAATCTATATGTAGTATCAAATAATGTTGCTAGTCCTCCAATAACTAAACTTTTTTGCATATCTCTTTCTTTTGGAGTTGCTTGATCACGAGAATATTCAATATTATAAATTGTATCTAAGGCTTGTTCAAAATTCCCAACATAATGATTCATTGCTCTGATTCCAAAATCTCTACTCATTGGAAATTGATCTTTAACTAATGTTTCTAATTTACCTCTATGTTGAACACCAGCTTTTAATACTTCTTTTTCTGTAACTCCTAATGCAGCTGCAAGTAAATTAGTAGAAAAAGTAATACTTCCGTATCCATCAGTTTCTGATCTAAATCTATCTGCATCTTCAATTCTTTTTCCATAAGAAGCTCTATTAGCTGCTGTTTCGGTAAATACTTCATTTAAAGCACTACCTACCCACTCGCCTTTGCTAGAATCTAAATAACTTAATCCCAAAAATCTTAAATCACCTGAATGATCATTTATAGCATGATAAACTTCATGAACTAATGTACTATACATTGCAAGCGAGAAATCTTTATTATTTTCTCTTGCCATATAATAATCTTGATTAATTCTTATTGTATGTGAACTAGGACTATACACTCCCATATTATTATCGCCAAACATTTCATTTTTTGATACAAATTCTATAGTATTAACATTATTAGCAAAGTTACGTGCTTCAGCTAATATTTCTTGTTCTGAAAAATCGAATTCATATGCTCTTCTATGAAACATATCTCTTAAAAGAGTTGTAAAATCTTTATATTTATCACGTGGAATTATTTGATTAATTTCTGCTTCTATAGCCTGATTATAATAAGGCTTTTCGACTCTATTTTCATCTCTCATATGTATCTCTCTTTACATTTGTATTTTTAAAATTCTTTATCTTGCTTCGTCAATTTCTATATCAGTAGCTCTAGCTGGAGCTGTATATTTCTTTAAAAAAGCTGTTTCTTCATCATCTTGTGTACACTCTTTATATTTACCATCAACCATTTCAAAAATTTTTCTACCATTAGTAATTATAAATTTTCTATCACTTATATTACATTCCATGGCAATAACATGTTTTTCTCCATTTAAGTCTTCAAATTCTTTTAAGTTTATATCGTCCATATTTCTTCTCCTTAGTTTATTTTCAAAAGATTAAATTTTAAATAATCTGAACTTACTAATTTATAATTTATACCATTTACATCGCCTTCTATTGCTTCTTTATGAGATTCTCCATGTAAATGTGCATAATAA
The DNA here is from genome assembly GCA_045613965.1 of Candidatus Scatovivens sp. Taxonomy (GTDB): domain Bacteria; phylum Bacillota; class Clostridia; order TANB77; family CAG-508; genus Scatovivens. The sequence continues at coordinate 3,207 of JAZLBY010000073.1, read as the reverse complement.
CAAGTATGTATATTATAATCTTTCATTGTCTTAATAAAATTTATTTCATCAGGTATTTCTACTTCTTTATAAAAAGGTGGATGATGAATAAATGTTAAAATTTCTTTATCTTCACCAAAATTTTTTATTCCATCTTGAATAGAAAGTTTTAATCTATCATTTTCTCTTTTTAGGATTTTATAATTTTCTTGTGACTTCCAAGTATTAATCCATCCTCTTGTACCTGTAATAATTTTATCCTCAACTAAATATGAATTATTATACAAAAAGTCTATATTTTCAAAACCACATTCTTTTATATATTTTCTCATACTTGTTAATGTCGTCCACCAATAATCATGATTTCCTTTAGATAGAATTTTTTTACCAGGAAGAGAATTTAAAAACTCAAAATCTTTATACGTATCTGGTAAATAAGTAGCCCAAGAAAAATCACCTGGTAATATTACCGTATCATATTCAGTTACATTTTGTATCCAAGATTCTCTTATCTTATCAGCATGTCTTTCCCAATTATATCCAAATATATCCATTGGTTTATCAGCTGAAAATGATAAATGTAAATCTCCTATTACATAAATTGACATTTATTCTTCCCTTCTAAAATTAATTATTTTTTATTGGATCATCATTTTCTTCATCATTATCAGTTCCAACAATTGTTTTTTCTACAACTTGATTTGTATCTACTGTTACTGTTTTACAATCAACATTTTGTGTTGATTTTGTTGATGCATCTTTTGCATCAGCATTATCTGGAATATATACTTTTCTTACTGAATTTTCATCTTCTCCACTAACTACATCTTCAGCAACTACTTGTGCTTTTTCCATTTCTTTTAATAAATTTCTATGATGAGCAATCATAAAAATTACTGCAACTAAAATAATAAATAAAATTAAAACAACCATTTTCTTATTCTCCTATTTTTAAATTTGGTATAGCATTCAATTTCAAATCTGCTCTTTCACCATTAATAAAATTATAATATCCCATCGCCGCAATCATTGCTGCATTATCTGTACAAAGTATTGGTTCTGGATAATAAACATTAATATTTAATTCTTTTGCAAGATTATCAAAAGCACTTCTAATATATGAATTTCTTGATACTCCTCCGGCAATTACAATCTTATCTGTATTAAATTCTTTAATCGCTTTTCTAACATTAGATGTTAGCATTTCTGTAACTGCAGCTTGAAAACTTGCACATAAATCAGCTTTATTTATATTTGGATCTTTATGATTTAAATTAATAACAGCTGTTTTAATTCCACTAAAACTAAAATCTAAATTATCAAAATGTGTTACTGGAAGTTTAATATTTGCTGTACCTTCTTTGGCTAAATTATCAACTTTAGGTCCACCCGGATAACCAAGTCCTACAACTCTTGCTACTTTATCAAAAGCTTCTCCTACTGCATCATCTCTTGTTTTACCTAAAATTTCAAACTCGTTATAGTCAGTTACTTTAACTAAATGCGTATGTCCTCCAGATATTATTAAACATAAAAACGGTGGTTTTAAGTCTTTATGAGTAATATAATTTCCAGCTATATGTCCTTCTATATGATTTACTGGTACTAATGGTTTTCCTGTTGCAAAGCTTAATCCTTTTGCATAAGACACTCCAACAAGTAATGCACCAACAAGTCCAGGACCATGTGTAACAGATATGGCATCTATATCCTCTAAAGTAACATTAGCTTTTTCTAACGCTTCCTTCATTATTTGATTTATCACTTCAGTATGACATCTTGAAGCAATCTCTGGAACAACTCCTCCATATTCTTCATGTATTTTTATTTGAGAATTAATTACATTTGATAAAACTTCTCTACCATTTTTTACAATAGCAACTGATGTTTCATCACAACTTGATTCAATTCCCATTATTAAAACATCTTTCAATATAATTTTCTCCTATTTCTTTATTTTAAAAAAACATTGCAAATAATTTCTCTATTAATACAACCATTGCATCAGTAATTGTTGATACGATTGGATACACAATTATATCTAATACTCCAACAAACCATAAAATCATAAAGATTGCACTTAATGTTGCATAATTATCTTGTAACCAACGTTGAGCTTTATAAGGTAATAAATTTCTAAATATTTTTTCTCCATCAAGTGGTGGTAATGGAATTAAGTTAAATACTCCAAGACCAATATTTATTGTCATTAAAATATATAAAAAATCACTTGTTAAAGATCCCCATGTAGTCATTGCAAATTCTGGTAACAAATAATAAAGTGCTAAAAAGCATATACAAGCTACAATAGATATTAAGAAATTCATCAAAGGTCCAGCTACTGAAACAATTGATTCACATGTCCCTCTTGATTTATTACTTGTAAAATTATTAGGATTTATTTGTACTGGTTTTCCCCAACCAATTCCTGCAAACATTAACAAAAAGAAACCAAATGGATCCACATGTGACATTGGATTTAAAGTTAATCTTCCTTGATTTCTTGGTGTTGTATCTCCCAATACATCAGCTGCTTTTGCATGTGCAAATTCATGAAAAGTAATTGCTATAATTACAGATGGAAGTGTTAATGATAAATTAATCCATCCTTCTCTTCCCATACTAGCTAATGACATAACAATTAAAATTATAAACAATATTCCTATTGCTCTTCTATCTACTCCATATCCGAACATAAAATTCCTCCTTAAATCATTTGTGTTTTTAACTCTATCGTATTTCTATGAATTATTTATTAAATTTAATTCTTTATCTATTTTTTATCCAAAGTATTATATCACACTTTTTCCATAAAATCACGCATTTTTATAGTATTTTACCTACTTTTTTCACATTTATATCATAACACATCAAAAGTATATAAACAATTTCAAAAAAATGTCATTTTTATAACATTTTCAGGCATTTTTTTACAACAAAAAAGAGCCTATTTAAAATAGACTCTTTTAAACTATATTTTTATTAATTTAATGGTTTCATTGTTGGGAATAAAATTACATCTCTAATTGATGCTGAATCAGTTAATAACATAACTAATCTGTCGATACCAATTCCCATACCACCTGTTGGAGGCATACCATATTCAATAGCTACACAGAAATCTTCATCCATATCGTTAGCTTCTTCGTCTCCAGCTTCTTTTTGTTTAATTTGTTCAACAAATCTATCTCTTTGATCAATTGGATCATTTAATTCTGAATAAGCATT
>JAZLBY010000072.1:0-16854 GCA_045613965.1 Candidatus Scatovivens sp. | reverse complement strand
AAGTCAGATAGTTCTACAAGCTCTTCTTTGCTAGTGCTCCGAGTTTCTTTACTCATACTAACCTCTCCTGTCCTAAGTATTTACATTATAAAAATGTACAGTATATATTATAACACAATCTATTTATTATGTAAACATTTTGACATAAAAAAATGGCGCTACCTCCAGGGCAGCACCATTTAGGTTGAAATTATTCATCTCCTTTGTTAGATTTCATAGTAATAGTCAGCTCCAAATCTGAACGCACCAATCAATTCCTGGTGCTTAACACCATGCTGTTCCACCTCACGAATAGCGTTTTCAGCTCCAATCTTGTAGCTCTTCACAATCTCAGGATGGTTTATCAGACTTCGAATTACTTCGTCTTCGGTAAGACCTCTGTCTTCACCATACTTAGCAATTGCATTATATCTGAGAGTAACCATCTGCTGAGCAGAAAGTGTGCTTTTGTGCTGTTTGCAATATTCTCTGTGGGTAAAATGCTGAATTGCTCTCATCACAGCATACTCAGGAAGTTTTTCAACCAGAGTCTCAAGCGTAATGTATACGACATGAATCTGGAATCCCATAGCTTTCAAAGTATTAATCAAAGCTGCACGCACAACAGGACTTACAAAGAGCCCATCGAACACAACATTTTGATTGTTTCTAACAGCATTGCTCAGCATCTTTTCCAAGTGGATATTCATTCTGATGTCTAGGTCAGCCTCTCTTCCTCCCTTACACTCAATCGAAGCTTTCGCAAAACACTCATCATGAGAACAAAGAACGAAGCCCGGAAAAGCCTTAACGAGTTCACGAGCGAAATGAGTCTTACCAGAGCCGGATACACCGACCATTACAACAGCAGACCGCTTAGGAAAGGACATATCCTTAATTTCAGTCCGCACGTCAGTACCTTTACCGAACCATTCGCGAATGGTAGTATCAGAGATAAACCCCATATTCTTTTGATAAATATGGGTATATTTGTTTAAATTCTGCCGTAAAAGTCCCATAAAATCAAACCTCCTATTAAAGTACTATCTAATATTATACCACAATTATGTCAACAAAACAAGGTGACAATTACTGCCACCTTATCTTACACACTTCTATTTAATTATAAAGCACACTATTATACAGAATATTAAACAAGCTAAAGAAACATTTCTAACCATCAATATTATTTCTATTAATCTTTCTTGTAGTGTTTTTGCTATATCAAATTCATTGATCTTCTCAGGAGTATTAGTGATTTCTCCTGTTTCACAATCTATTGTATACCCTAGTTTTGTTAAATTACCAGTACTATTCTTATCTAAATCTACTTCGTGAGTTAAAGTTTCTCCATTATTTTTTAATACATTAATTTTAAGTATTAATGACTCTGGCATATCATATTCATCAATTGTTATTTGATATGGATAACTTTTCTCACTTAATATTCTATATGTATACTCATCTTCTTTTAAAATTTCACCTTTAGCATAAAAACTAGTTTCTATCTTATTGTTATTATTTGAATTGATTAAATCAACTCTTATATGATATCTTGAATAAATAAGTACATTACTTGCATACAAAGCTGCTACTGATAATATAAAAGAAAATACATATACCACAGCAAATAGTATCGCTAATACTTTAAAAAATGTTTTTAACATATCAATTCCTCCTTAATTATATTTTTTCTAAAAATATTTTAACATCTTCTATTGATTCTTTTGGAGTTGAAGCTCCAGCCATAATCGCAATTTTAGAAATATTATTAAGATTAATTTCTTTTAAATCCTCTACAGTTTCCACAGGATGTACACTATCAGTATATTCTTTTGCCACATTAACAAGTTCTTTTGTATTTGAACTATTTTTTCCACCAATTACAACCATGTTGTGGATTTCTTTGGCTAATTGTCTAGTTTCTAATTGTCTATTTTCAGTTGCATCACATATTGTTTTATCCACAACTACCTCAGCCTCACAGAAATTTGTTTCAATTTCTTCTCTTATATCATCAAATTTACTACTTGAAAATGTAGTTTGTGAAACAACAAAAACTCTTCCCATATTAGTCTTTTCATATTCCATATAAGCATCTAATATATCATCTTGCGATTCTATAACAAAACTATTTTCACCCGCAAATCCTTTTATTCCTATTACTTCAGGATGAGATTTCTTTCCTACAATTAATATAAAAGAATCTTCTTTATTTCTTTGAACTTTTATATGAATAGCTTTTACTTTTCCACATGTTAAATCAATCACTTTTAAATTTTTTCCTTCTGCCTTTTTATAAACAGATTCCGCTTCACCATGTGCTCTAAAAATAACTGTACTACCATCTGGTATTTCTTCTAATGAATTAACAGTTTTCATTCCTTTATTTTCTAATTTTTCTACTACTTGTTTATTATGAACAATTTCACCTAAACAATATATTCCATTTTCATTATCTAATAATTTATTTGCTTCTTCAACAGCATGATTTACACCAAAACAAAATCCTGCTAATTTTCCTACTACAACTTCCATAATTTACCTCTCATGATTTTGTATTTCTTCTAGCATTATATATTATTTAAAGAAAAAAATCAAAAAAAAGAAGCAACTATTTTGTTGCTTCATCTATTGTTTTTACTTTTTGTTTTACTTTACCATCTACATATCTAATTGTAGACCAAACTGGCTTTTCTTCATTAACTTTAATTGTTGTATTTGGAAAAGCATCTTTAATTTTATTTTCTAAATGCCATCTTACAATATCATTTTTTACTAAAACACTTCCGCTTAATAAAATATTACACCATTCTTTTTCATCAAATTTTCCTATTCTATACCCGGCTGCAATATTTTTAAATAATTCTTGTGCAGAATGTTCTAACACATCATTAGCAGCATCATCTCCAGCATAAGCAGCTTCAACGGCTAATTTTCCAAATAGAGAACCTACTTTTGCTCTATCAAAAACTTTACCATTTACTTCAGTTGCTGAATATACTAAAGCAACAAATTCTGGTATTCTTTTTTCTCTTAATAATTTTTGTGCTTCTTCTCTAGAAATACCATTTGTTTCAAATATCTTATCATACACCATTTCTAAAAGTTCTGAATTACGTGGATCACATTCAACAAACTCACCACGTCTATTCATATATCCACCTAAATTTTCAATTTCAGCAACTCTTGTTAATAGTTCTTTAGAAATCCAATATCCAGATCCTTTATCTCCTATAAATTGACCATTACCATCAAATTTTCTTATTGTATATTCATCTGGTGGTGTTGGTGCATTATCGTATACTTCTTGATCTAAATATTTAACAGCACCTACAGTTCCCGTTCCAGCAACTAATGCAATATCTGCTGAATGAAGTAATATATCAATATCATTAGTTACAAAACATTTTGGTGGAAATAGTTTTGCTGTAGTTTTCACTCTAGCTGCTTCTTCGACAGCTTTCTTAACTGCCTCTTCAAGCATCACTTTATTTTCTTCTATCTCAGTTCCTGCACTTGAAAGGCCAATACCTTTTACACAGTAATCATCTGGTATAGCTTTAAAACCAGATACTATTAATTCTCTTACATTTCTTAAAGCTTCATCTTTATCAGCAACCGTTGAAAGATTTGTTCCTGTCTCAATATCTTTAGAATATAATTCTTGTTCTGTTTTTCTATCAACAACTAATATTCTTAAGTTGCTTCCTCCTCCGTCTAATCCCATTATTGCTTCTTTCATGGCAATCTCCTTTTAAAAGATATTTTACGAGGTCATAATACCACCATAAACCATGAATGTCAATGCTTTTAAGATTTTTTTATAATAATTTTAAAACTTCAATAAACGCATAAAATAATATTAAAATTGAAACAAAAACAGCACCTGACATTGCTAGTAAAATTTTCATAAATTTATCTTTCATAACTTGTCCCCCCTACACCAACAAACATTACTAATATATATTCTAAAAAAGTAAATTTATGACTAAACAATAAAAAAAGATAATGACAAAATAAGCCATTATCTTTCATTTTTATAATTCATTTTTTAATTTTTCAGCTAATTCTTTACTAATACCTTTTACTTTTTGAAGTTCTTCTATAGATGCTTCTTTAATATTTTTAACACTTCCAAAAGTTTTTAAAAGTTCAGTTCTTTTCTTTTCACCAATTCCTTCTATATAATCAAGTTTAGATTTAGTCATCTCTCTATCTCTAACTTTTCTATGATATTCTATAGCAGTCTTATGAACTTCATCTTGAAGATTTGTAATAAAATTAAATAGATTTTCTGAAATTCTAAATTCATTCTTATCTTCATCAACTAAAGCTCTTGTTGCGTGTTTATCATTTTTAACCATACCAAATACAGGAATATAAACACCAACTTCATCTAAAGCTTCTTTAATAGCTCTAATTTGAGTTATACCACCATCAGCCAAAATTAAATCTGGTATTGTTCCAAATCCACCTTTAGGATCATCTAAAGAATGTTTTATTCTTCTTGTTACAACTTCTTTCATACATCTTGGATCATCTTGATCGTATACAGTTTTAATTTGGAATCTTCTTGATAAATTCCTTTTAATTACACCATTTTGTGCAACACACATTCCTGCTACTATAAAAGATCCAGATATATTTGATATATCAAAAGACTCTATTTTAAATGGTATTTCATCAAGTTCTAATACATCTCTTAATTCTATTAAAATATCTGTCTTATCTTTAACTTTATTCTCAAGAGTAATTCTACTATTAAGTTCTGCCATTTCAACAAATCTTAATTTTTCACCTCTTTGTGGACTCTTAAGTTCGACTTTTCTATTACCTTTTTCAGAAAGCCATTTTTCTAATACTTCTTTTTCTTCTAAATCATATCTAAGCATTATCTTACTTGGAAAATCTTTTCTATCCATATAGTATTGTTTTATAAATCCAGATACAATTTCTGATTCTTCCATATCTTTTAGTTCATCAAAGAAATAATGCTCTCTACCAATCATCTTACTATTTCTAACAAAAAAGATTTCTATACAAACTGTAACTTCATTTTTAAACACACCAATAACATCGATATTGTTTTCTGATATATTTGAAACTTTTTGTTTTTCTGAAATTCTTTCAATTGCAAAAATTCTATCACGTACAGCTGCTGCTTTTTCAAATTCAAATTTTTCTGAATATGTATTCATCTCATTTGTAAGTGTTTTTATAATTGTATCAATTTTACCATCTAAAAGCATTGTTATTTGATCTATTTGTTTTTTATAATCTTCTTTAGATACAAATTTCATACATGGTGCTAAACACTTTTTAATGTGATAATTTAAGCAAGCTCTATCTTGATTTCTAAAATTTTTGCATTGTCTTATTTGAAACTTTTCTTTAATAAAACTAACCATCTCTTTAGCAGCACTAACATTTGGATAAGGACCAAAATATTTAGCTCCATCATTTTGGATTCTTCTTGTCATAAATACAGATGGATAATCTGATTTCACATCAATTTTAATATATGGGTAAGTTTTATCATCTTTTAGAAGAACATTAAATTTAGGTCTATATTTCTTTATTAAATTACATTCTAATATTAAAGCTTCATCTTCTGATCCAACAACAATATATTCAAAATGGTCAATTAAAGATACCATTTTTTCTATTCTCGGAGTTTTGTTATTCTTTCTAAAATATTGTCTTACTCTATTCTTTAGAACAACTGCTTTTCCAACATATATAACATTGTCGCCTTTGTCTCTCATTATATAAACACCAGGTTTATCTGGAAGCTTTTTTAATTCTTCCTCTATATCAAACATCCTAAGTCCTACCTTCTTTTATATCTTAATTTTAAACATTCTCTTTTTCTAGCTCTTCTTTTGTTTTTCTAAAAAAGCTTATTATAGGATAAATTGCCAAAAATGCTAAGCAATCAGCAACAAACATTTTAGGTAAATTTTTTAAATATACTTCTTCCATTACAAATTCTGGATTAGGCATATTTGTAAATGGTGTATTTCCAATTACAGTGCCAACAAAAATAATATTTATTATCGTATATACCCATACGAAAGCTTTTAAATTAATTCTTGGTGTTCGAGCTGCTATAAATAAAAATGCATCAAATACAAAAAGCCAAATAAAATGTAATTTTATTAATTCTATCTTGGCAAAAACTTCACCTATTTCTTTGAAAGTATTAATAAACCATACTATAAATAGTATTGAAATTATATAATAAATAACCTCAAGTAACGTTATACCTTCCTTTTCTTGATTTGGCATATTTACAACTTTACTAGCTTTATTTTCTTCTTTATTTTTTATTTCTTTTTTACTTTTCTTACATTTCTTGCATGATCTAATACCAGCAACAATCATTACAATAATTCCGATAACCATCATGCTAATACAAAGCCAAACCCAACCTAATACTGTTGAATCTAAGTATTCTATTAGTGCTTTACCACCAAACCATACTGCTAATAATATTAAAACTGCACATACTATCTTAAAAATTATTTCAAGAAATTTCTTCATAGAATCTAGCACCTCCAAAAGATAATCTAATTTTCTATATATCCTATATATGGAAGATTTCTACCTCTTTCTTCCACATCAAATCCATATCCTACAACAAATTTATTTGGTATTTCAAAACCAACATAATCAACTGGAATTTCTACTTTTCTTCTTTCTTTTTTATCAGCTAAAACTACTATTTTTAAACTATTTGGTTTTCTTGATAAAAGATCTTCTCTTAACGCTCTTAGTGTATATCCAGTATCAATTATATCTTCTATTATTAAAACGTCTTTACCTTCTATATTCATATCTAAATCTTTTTTTATAGATATAGTTCCTGTTGTTTCTGTTCCTGCATAACTTGAAACTTGCATTACTTCAAAAATCACAGGTGTTTGCATTTTTTTAACAAGATCTACTGTAAAGAATGCAGCTCCTTTTAAAATACAAATAGCAACAACTTCTTTTCCGTCATAATCTCTATCTATTTGAATTGCAAGTTCTTGAATTCTATCTTGTATTTCTTGTTCTGTATACATTATTTTTACATCTTCTAACATAATTAATACTCCTTTATTTTTCTTCTCTGCTATCTCTTGATGTTCTTTCTTTCGTTTTTTCTCTTTCTTTAACCATTTCTTTACTTTGTTTATTTATTCTATCTCTTTCAGTTTTAGAAAGAGCTGCAAATGCTGCTTCTTTTACATCATTTTTTACTTCTAATACTTCTCCTTCTGGAAGTAAATCTTTTCTAAAACTAAAAGGCATCATCATTGTTATAGCATTTAATACTTTATTTCCTTTTGATACATAACTTGGAAGTCTTCTAGCCATATAATTACTAATTTCATCATTTTCCCAAATATCAGGTCTAAAATCAGTATTATAATATTCATCTACAGTTCTTGAATTCTCTGGAAATACTCTTGAACTTTTTAGTCTTATTCCAAAATTATTAACATATCTAGCATATTTATAAAGATTACCATGTCTTGATTCATTTATTAATGTAATCGCATCAGCTAAAGATAACTTACTTGCATGTGTTATTATTGAATCTATATCTGAAATTCTATCTGTAGTCTCTCTAACTGCAGGTTCTACTGCTCTTGTAACATCATTATAAATATCAGGTCTATTATATTTATTTGTAAATCTATATAGTGCATTTCCAAGTACAAATGTTAATTTATTGTGATTATATTTTGCTTCATTTTCAAATCTTGAAGCTTCTCTTAAACCGCCAAGTGGTGTATTTTCAATTCTATCTGCAAACTTTGTTTCACACCAATTGTAAATACCTACCATTGATGCTTTTATAACATCTATTTTCTTTTCAAACTCTTCTGGTGTTAATTTCTTTTTACTACCAATTTTTGGTGGATATAATTCTGCATGTAACCTTTCAAAACTTGCTTCAATAGCATCTAAGAATTTAGCTGTTTCTCTTGGATGTTCGTTTCCACTCATCGCTAAAAATCTTATCATTCTATCTCTACCCATTATTGCTTCACGAAGGAATTCTTTTTCTTTAACTCCATACGTAGCTTCAATAGCATCAGTTAAAAATGTTATATCTGAATATCCAAATGTATTTTGAGTATAATATGGAGCTCCCCCATTTCCTCTTGGATAAACACATCTATCTGCTGCTTTTTCAACAATTACTTCAAGTAATGAATAGTTTTCTCTTTTTGTATATGAATTTATTGATGCTAATCTATCTTTACCATCTTTATCTCTACTTAACGCATGATACACTTCATGTGTTAAAATTTCATATAGTTTAGGATCATATCTATTATTAACAAGTTGATCTAAATACCTAGCATTTAAAGTAATAGTTTTTCTTGCAGCATTATAAACGCCACCCATGCTATTAAATTTACTTGGTAATTCTTTTATTTCTATACTTTTTAAATTATTACTTAAAGATCTCATATCTTGTGTTATATCTGCTTCTGAAAGCTCAAACTCATGTGCTCTTCTCATAAGAATATCAACAAGTAATCTTTTGTACACAGGAGCTACTTCCATTTTTCCTACACAATATTTAAAGTATTCTTTAAGCTCTTCATCTTCATAAAATTTTATCGCCATTAGTATTCCTCTTTTATACTTTTGTATTAACTTCTTTTAAAAGGTTTTACTTCTATATAATTATCATCAACAATTCTTGTTCCATCATCAATAATATCTGAAATTGGACTTTTAATTGTACTTAATAATTTATCAATTATTTTCTTATTTTTTTCATCTTTTTTATTAAGTAACATTGGTTTTTTATTTTCTTCATAATAAAAATTTCCATCATCAAATAGATAATAAGTTTTTTTATTTAATATAAAATCTGTAACCAATCTTAATTTTTTACCATTTTCTAAATTTAAGAAAAAGCCATTAAAACCTTCCATTAAAAAGCTCCTTTTCTACGTTTATAGTATAATTCTTCACCTAAATATTATATATTATTTCACATTAGGTGTAAACACAAAAACGAACAAGTTTACAAAAAATTCATTTGACATTTAAGCCTTTTTCACATATTATAATAACAACATTGCATAAATTTATATCAGGAATGTACGCTATTTTTGAAAGGAGATTTTATTAAAACAGATAGTTAGCGCCAGGACTAAATTAGTCGACGAGGTTATAGAGTTATCGAAATATTCGGCGGATGCTCTATTGGTTTCTACAGACCATAAAGTTAAGTTAAAAAATGACAGCAATGTCATAACAGAGGCTTAACTAGTAGTATATGATTATTAGCTACACCTGATAATTAGTCAAAATATAGTACCAAGGGATTATTATACCCTTTTTCTATAAATTCAATTTTGACTATTAAAGAAAGGTGGTTTTTTTATGTGTGGAATAGTTGGTTATATTGGAAGAAAAGAAGCAAAACCAATACTTTTAAATGGTCTTTCAAGACTTGAATATAGAGGTTACGATTCAGCAGGAATCGCGACTATTGAAAATAATACAATAACAACAATTAAATCTTTAGGAAGAGTTTCTGACTTAGAAAAAGCAACAGGTATGGATGCTTTAAAAGGAACACTTGGAATTGGTCATACAAGATGGGCAACTCATGGTAAACCTTCTACAGAAAACTCTCACCCTCATATGGATAACTCAAATTCATTTGCAGTTGTTCATAATGGTATTATCGAAAACTATGCAGATTTAAGAGATTTTCTAATCGATAACGGTTATGTTTTTAGATCTCAAACTGATACTGAAGTTATACCAAATTTAATTCATTTCCATTATTCTCAATCTAAAGAATCTGGAAATAAAAAATTATTAAAAGCAGTTACAGATACATGCAATATGCTTAAAGGAAGTTATGCTTTAGAAATACTAGCAAACGACTATCCTGAAAATATGATTGTAGTTCGTAAAGATAGTCCTTTAGTTATTGGTAAAGGTCATGATGAAAAATATATTAGTTCAGATATTCCTGCAATCTTATCATTTACAAAAGACTTCTATCTTTTAAATGATAACGAATTCGCATTTATATCAAGAGAAAATATTGAATTTTTTGATAAAGGTTTAAGACCTATTCATAAACAAGCACAAAACATTACTTGGAATGCTGGTGCTGCTGAAAAAGAAGGTTTTGAAGACTTTATGCTTAAAGAAATTCATGAACAATCAAAATCTATTAGAGAAACAATCGGTTCAAGAATTCAAGAAAACAGCCTATCTTCTCTACCTGATTTAGAAATGACAAAAGAATATTTAGAAACAATTAATAAAGTATTTATTATAGCTTGTGGTACTGCAATGCATGCTGGTTTTGTTGGAAAAACATTAATTGAATCACTTTGCAATATACCAGTTGAAGTTGAAGCCGCTTCAGAATTTAGATATAGAAATCCAATAATAAATGATAAAACACTTTGTTTATTTATAAGTCAATCTGGAGAAACTGCTGATACTATAGCTGCATTAAAACTTGCTAAATCAAAAGGTGCAAGAACAGTTGCTGTATCAAATGTTATAGGTTCTTCTATTTCAAGAGAAGCTGATTACACATTATATACACATGCTGGACCTGAAATTGCAGTTGCTTCAACTAAAGCTTATACTGCACAAATTGTACTTCTTGCAATAATAGCAATTCATTTTGCTGAAATATTAGAAGTTAATTTAGAAAAAGTTCAAGAATTAAGAAAAGATATTCTACTTCTTCCATCTCAAATAGAAGAAGTTCTAAAAAATACAGATGCAATTAAAACATTTGCACAAAGAGTTTATAAAGAAGAAGATATGTTCTTCATTGGTAGAGGTGTTGACTACGCAGTAGCATTAGAAGGATCTTTAAAATTAAAAGAAATTTCTTATATTCACTCTGAAGCTTATCCTTCAGGAGAATTAAAACATGGTCCTATCGCTTTAATCGAAAATGACGTAACAGTTATTTCTGTATTAACAGATAGAATGCTTACTGAAAAATCTATTAGCAACATTCAAGAAGTTGTAACTAGAGGAGCAAAAACATTTATAGTAACAAATCAAGATTTAAATCACGAATTTGATACTGTAATTAATATTCCAAGTACAAACGTACTTATCTCTCCTATTCTTTCAGTTATACCACTTCAATTATTAGCATACTACATTTCTAAAGAAAAAGGATTAGATGTTGATAAACCAAGAAACTTAGCAAAATCAGTTACAGTTGAATAATTAAATTTATATAGATATTTTAACCAAAGTTTAAGGCAAGGATTTGATACCTTGCCTCTTTTTTATTCTTCAATTAATGTAAATCCATTTAAATCTGGTAATTTTATTTTCAGAGAAATAACTCATACTTATCATCCCCTTTTATTCATCTTTTGATATATCTATTTAAATTATAACTTTTTACTAATAATTTGACCACCACTTTTATATATAAATTTCCGCACTTAAAGTTAACCTCATATAAAAAGCCCTATATGTAGCGTTTACATATAAGGCTCAATTGTTAAATTTTTATTTTTAGCTTTCTTAATAAGATAATTATACTTTGCCTCTTCAGCCTTTATTTGATAAGTAAAATAATCAATCAAATCACCATCAGCAAACTGAAGATTTCTATACATATTATTTAGAGTGTTTTTTACAAATTTTATATTTTCTATAAGCTCATACTCTATTTCCTCTTCTGTCTTATCTTTTATTTTTGTTTCTTTAACAAATTCATCATACATAAAAAAATACCACTTCCTTAAGTGGTATTTTATGTACTTATTATAAAATTATTCCTTATTTAAATGTTTTTCAATTTCTTCCCAAACAGCTTCTTGATAAATTTTTCTTTCTGATGAGAATGGATAAATTGGACTATAAGAAATTCCAAGTGTAGTTTTTATTCTCTCTACCTCAGCATCTACTTTAGTAATTGCTATTTTATCAGCTTTATTTGTTACTACTATAAATGGTAAGTTTGATTTTAAAATATAATCATACATTAAGAAATCATCTTGAGTAGGTTTATGTCTAATATCTAATAATAAAATTATTAAAGCAACATTTTTACCTTCTTCTAAATATTCTTCAATATATTTACCTGATACAACTTTTTCTTGTTTAGACATCTTACTAAAACCATATCCTGGAAGATCAACAAAATAAAATTTGTCATCCATATTATAAAAATTAATTGTTCTTGTTTTTCCTGGTACGTTACTTGTTCTAGCTAACGCCTTTCTATTTGTCATAGTATTAACAAATGATGATTTTCCTACATTTGATTTACCTACTAAAACTATCTCTGGTAAATCTCCTTGTGGATATTGTTTTTTACTTACTGCTGAAATTTCAAATCTTGGATTTTTAATTAGCATTTCAATTTCTCCTTTATTTATTTTTTATAAATAATTTATATTGCATTTGTCTTCTAGTTTCAAATATATCATTCATCTCTTCAGTAATATTTTCTGACTCATATAATTTTCCAGTTTTATCAAAAGCTACAATTCTATTAATTCCTGGTAAGATATCTTGTTTACTATAAAGCCATCTATAATAATCATCAACATTTACATCTAATTGATTTACAATATTATTTAATAAATTATCTACACCCATATACTCTGGTATATTAATTTCTTCATCATAATTAGATAATATTAAAGCTTGTTGATTATATAATCTATAATTATTTTCAAGTTCACTATCAGAATTAAAATATTCTAATTCATTTAAAACATTTTCTCTATTAACTGTATACATGAATGGTAAATGATCACCCATAAATATTAATATTGTTGGTTCATCTATAGATTCAATGTAGTTATATAGTTTTAATAATTCTTTATCTGAATTGTAAAGACCTTGCGCATAACTTAATAAAGTGTCATTAGATTCTTCTGATAAATCAGATTTTGTTATATTTATATCATATTTTTCATATTTATCTTTAGCATATGGCATATGACCTTCAATAGTTGCTAGAAAATAAAATAGTGGTTTATCACCTTTATTTTTCAATCTATTTATAAGTATCTCTGTACAATATTTATCAGTTCCTTCATAATCTTCATTTTCTATAAGTTCTAAATATGTATCAAATCCAACCATTGTATATGCTTTTTTAGAATTATAGTAATCTTTACCAAATGTTATCTCAGTCTCATATCCATTTTCTTTCAAATCTCTTACTAAAGATGGCATATTTTTACTACTATCATTAGAATAAAGAGACATTATTGGAATATATCCTTTTGAGAAATAATTCATACTTGCACCAGTTACAAGTTCAAACGTTACGTTTTCTGACATTCCTCCATAACTTGGTGTTATAACATTAACAATTTTTCCTTTTTCTTTTAATTTATTAAAATTACTTGTTATTTCTTTATCAAATTTAATCTCATCTATTGAATCAATATTCCAAAATGATTCTGAAAATACTACTATAATATTTGGTTTACCATATTTCTTTGTATCTTCTTCATCCAATTCTAGCATTGATGATAATTTAGCATCATCATAACCTGTTGGCTCAACAAATATGTTATTTAAATAAATTCCATACATTCCATTTACAAAACCATATTTCAAATAGAAACCTAAATTAGTTGTATAAGAATCAAAATCTACATATTCATCTGTATTAAAAAATAATCTCAAATATAAATCTTTTGTATATTTACTAGGAACAAATAATAATAAAAGTAATATTATATTAATTACTATTATCCATATTCTTAGTTTTTTATTTTTTAGTTCCATATTGAACTTATAACTAGCAAATGTTATACCACCAAGAATAAGTAAAAATATACCTGCTACAGCTGAAAACTGTAAAACAAATTTAACTGATATATTTCCTGTTATAAGTCCACCTATATCTCCTATTTTACTTAAGAAATTAATATCTGAAAAATATAATGGTTCTCCCGAAAATAGTACCTTGAGTTCATTTATTATTGTAATTAAAAACACAATAATATAACATATTAAAGTCGCTCTCCACGTTTTCTTTGTTATTGCCAAAAAAGTTGTAAATAAAATGATACTTAATAACATAGCAAATCGTAGTGAATATATTGGTGTATTATATATGCTCCAAGTTACTAATTTAAAGAACATATCACATATAATAAATATCGATAGGGCTATAGTTGTCGCTAACGATAACCCTATTATTTCTTTTTTTTCTTGTTTTGCGTCCATATTATTTTTCCTTAATTTATAATATTTTCTTTTGTTTTATTTTTTAGGTTCTAATACTTTTGTACCACCCATATATGGCCATAAAACTTCTGGAACTTTAACTGTTCCATCTTCTTGATAATTATTTTCTAAAACTGCAATTAATCCTCTTGGAGATGCAACTACTGTATTATTTAATGTAGCAACTAAATAATTTCCTTTTTCACCTTTTGCTCTAATTCCTAATCTTCTTGCTTGTGCATCACCTAATGTAGAACAGCTTCCTACTTCAAAGTATTTTTGTTGTCTTGGACTCCAAGCTTCAACATCGCAAGATTTAACTTTAAGATCAGCTAAGTCACCACTGCAGCATTCTAATGTTCTTACTGGAACATCTAAACTTCTAAAGAATTCTACTGTATAGCTCCACATTTTGTTATACCAATCCATTTGATCTTCTGCTTTACAAAGAACTATCATTTCTTGTTTTTCAAATTGATGTACTCTGTATAATCCTCTTTCTTCTATACCGTGAGAACCAACTTCTTTTCTAAAGCATGGAGAATATCCTGTTATTGCAACTGGTAATTCTTCTTCTTTTAAAATTTGTCCTTTGAATTTACCAATCATTGAGTGTTCACTTGTTCCTATTAAATAAAGATCTTCACCTTCGATTTTATACATCATAGCTTCTAATTCTTCAAAAGACATAACTCCATTTACAACATCAGATCTAATCATAAATGGTGGTATACAATATGTGAATCCTTTATTAATCATAAAGTCTCTAGCATAAGCTATCATTGCTTCATGTAATCTAGCAACATTTCCAAGTAGGAAATAGAATCCATTTCCACTTGTTCTTCCAGCACTTTCTTTATCAATTCCTGCTAAGTTATCTATAATATCAGCATGATGTGGAATTTCATATGCAGGAACTACTGGTTCACCAAATTTTTCATTTTCTACGTTTTCTGAATCATCTTTTCCTGTTGGAACAGTTGCATCCATGATATTTGGTATTTTCATCATTCTTTCTTTAATTTCTTCTTTTAAGTTAGCTTCTTTACCTTCGTTAGCCATTAATTTTTCATTAATTTTATTAACTTCTTCTTTTTTAGCTTCAGCTTCTTCTTTTTTACCTTGAGCCATTAAGCCACCGATTTCTTTACTAATAGCATTTCTTTTCATACGAAGTTCATCACACATTAATGTTAATTCTCTTGATTCTTTATCAAGTTCTAAAACTTCATCAACTAAAACTAATTTGTGATCTTGAAACTTTCTTTTAATATTTTCTTTTACCATTTCTGGGTTTTCTCTTAATAATTTAATATCTATCATATTCTTTCTCTCCTTTATTAATCCATTAATTCAAATCTATGTTTTTGTCCAGTAACATTACCTGGTTTTTGACTTACGTCATCATCTTCTAGGAACATTGCTTCTGGTCTTGCCCACATATCACCTGTTCCTAAATGTGTATAAATAACCATATTCTCTAAAGTCTCGGAGTGTTTTGCTATTCCAAGCACTTCAATTTCATGTCCTTTAAAGTGTTTATACTTTCTTCCAACTTCAACTTTTTCCATTTAAAACCCTCCTTACTTTTTTGTATAATCTTTTGATAATTCTTCAACATATTCAAATCTATGTTTTTGTCCAGTTATATTATCTGGTCTTTCTGGTATTTCCTCTAAAAACATTTTTTCATTTCTCACCCAAATTTGGGAATCATCTCTTGGATATAATGGTTTATAAACCACAACTCTTTCTTTTGTTTCCGAATCTAAAGCTACATTCTCAACAAAATAATAATTTCCTTTAAAGTGACGATACACTCTTCCGATTTTTACTTCATCCATCTTCTTTTGACTCCTCCTTAAATTTTAGGTTTCCAAAAACAAAAAACACCCTTATATAGAATATTCTACATAAGGGCGATTATATTTTCGCGGTACCACCTTTTTTTATATCTTTAAATTGCTATAACCTGCAACAACTCGGTCTAGTTTTCTAGATAGCTCTTAAGAGTAGATTTCATAAATACTTTTTCTTACTTCCACCAACCGTAAGCTCTCTATAAAAAGTTAATTTATTACTTAGTTCTTAATCAATCGCTTTATAACTTATGTAAATTATAATAACATAATTTATTTGTTTTGTAAATAATTTTTATTGAATTTAACGATATTTAAATATATAATTTGGTTAAATATTAATCATTAGAGGAATTTATTATGAAATTTTCTATAAACAACAAACAAAATTTAAAACCAACTGTAACATTTTTTAATTATGAATATTTTTTATCAATACTATTTAGATGCATAATTTTATTCAGTTTGACATATGTATTATTTGCTGAATTTAAAATTACTAAAAGTAATATTTTATTAATTGCACTTTTAGACGTACTTGTATCTATTTATGGAATATATTTTGTTTTTATAAAACCATTAGTAAATAAATGTCAACGATATGATTTATCATCACTTGATAGTGATCACTTTAAATCAGCTTTTTTAAAACTATTTAAGTTTTTTGCTGTAATTTACTTATTCATATCCATTACACCTAATGTACTTATGATTTTTTTATGTCTTTTTCCAGACACTGGTGCAGAAGAAGCAGGATTTTTCTATTTTAATGAAATATTAATAAATGTTTTTTCTCTTATTA
>JAZLBY010000071.1:0-1684 GCA_045613965.1 Candidatus Scatovivens sp. | reverse complement strand
CTGAAGATGATGATTTTGTCAGAACTTTAAGAAAAGTGTCTTATAAGAAACCTGTCATTATCTTGAAATCCGGTTCAAGTTCTGCTGGTGCTGAAGCTGCATCCTCACACACTGGTGCATTAGCTGGTAGTGATGTTGCATTTGACACTGCATTCAAGCAATCTGGAGTATTCAGAGTAACCACTATGGATGAATTGTTTGATGTAGGTTTAGCATTCTCCAAATGTCCACTTCCAACTGGACGTAACCTTGCAATTATTACAAATGCAGGTGGTGGAGGAGTTTTATCCGTAGATGCTATGGAAAGATACGGATTGGAACTTGTTAAATTTGATGAAGAAACAAATGCAAGATTAAAAGAAGCAGTGCCTGAAGAAGGAAGTATTAAAAACCCTATTGATGTTTTAGGTGACGCTCCTGTTATAAGATATAAGGAATCTTTAGAAGCTGTATTAGACAGTGATGATGTTGACGGTTTAGTTGTAATGGTTTGTCCTACTGCATCTGCTGATGCTGATGGAATTGCTCAAGCACTTGTTGAAGGTGCTAGTGAATTCGACAAGCCTGTTATTGCAGTTAATATGGGTGGACCTACCTTTGAAAATGCTAATGATGTATTAAGGGATAATGGAATTCCTACCTATGTATTCCCTGAAACTGCTGTAAAAGTATTTGATTACCTTGCAAGATTTGCTGCTGTTCAAGACAGAAATTATGATGATCCTGTTGGAGAAATTGATGATGTAGATAAGGAAGCAGTTGAAGCTATTTTCGCTAAAGTGAAAGAAGAAGAAAGAGACACCTTGCTTGGTAGTGAAGCATATGCTGTGGCTGAAGCTTACGGTATTGAAGCAGCTCCTATTAAATTAGCTACTTCTGCTGAAGAAGCAGGTCAGCTTGCAGAAGAGATGGACTTCCCAGTTGTACTTAAGATTGCATCTGACAAGATTTTACACAAATCAGATATTGGTGGTGTAAAAGTAGGTATCCAATCAAAAGAAGAAGCTGAAGCAGTCTATGAAGAAATCATTGCTAATGCTAAGAAAGCTCATCCAGACATTGTTCCAAATGGTGTAGAAGTTCAAAAGATGATGGACTCTGGAATTGAAGTTCTTGTAGGTATGATCAGAGATGCACAATTCGGTCCAATGATTGCATTTGGTATGGGTGGAGTTCTTGTAAACCTTTTAGAAGATGTTTCATTCAAATTGGCAAAAGGAATGACCACTGAAGAAATTACTGAACAAATGGAAGACACTAAAGTAATGGGATTACTTAAAGGTTTCAGAGGAGAAGCTCCTGGTGATATAGATGCTGTTAAATCCGCTATTGTCAGAGTAGCTAGATTAACTTTAGACTTCCCAGAAATATCTGAACTTGATATAAACCCAATCTTCGTATATGAGAAAGGATCAAGTGCATTAGATATTAAAATTAAATTAGGTTAATTATAAAATTAATCTATTTTTTCTTTTTTTCTTTTTTTATTTTAACTATTTTTCTTATTTTTTCTATTTTTATATAATTATATTATAAATAATAATATTTATTTATTTTATTTTCTTATTTTCTTTAATTTTCCAATATTTCTTATTATTTTTCAAAAATATTCCATATTTTTCTTTATTTTCAATAAATTTTATTGTTTTAATAGGTTTTCTTTAATTTTAATTCATTTTTCACA
>JAZLBY010000070.1:0-19353 GCA_045613965.1 Candidatus Scatovivens sp. | reverse complement strand
TCTTTAATTCTATCTTTATTTCTAATTCACAATATTCATTATTAACTTGATATTTATAATCTATTATTTCTATTTTAAAATTATTATCTAATAAAACTTTATTCCATGAATCCTTTAACATTATTGGAATACTAACATTCTTATATGATAAATTACTCATACCTTCTTTCTCATAATATAAATCAACTAATAAATTTAAACTATTTAAATTTTCATCAGGACTTATTTTTACATCCATATCATATATCGAAACTAAACCATCTATTTTAATTCTTTCATTAACATTATATTCTTCATTTACTCCATCGTTTAATGTTAATATGCTTTTAAATTTTTTAGATATATTCACATCTTTTCTTAATATATACAAATCTTCTATTACATCAATATCTTTAATAGCAAATCCACTACTAAAAATTTCTAAATCTATTTCTATCAAAAACTCATTTTTATTTTGTAAATCATTCATTACTTTTACGTTCTTTATTCTATATGTGCTTTCTGCTAAAAACTTATCTGACATTCCATCTATATCTACAAACGCTGAAATTGGAAAAACTTCTTTTTTAGTCATAATTCTTGAATTATCATCAAGATAAATTAAACTAAGCTCAACATCAGCTTTAGTTAATATTTTATTAATGCTAATTTTATTTTCTATATTTTTAATATTAGTTTTCATTTTTATAATTTCAACTAAATTTATATCACTATCTAACTTAATTTTTTCTTTAATTGAAACTTTAACATTTCCTGTACCTAAATACTCTTTTATTTTAATTTTTTTATCTAGCTTTTCCACATTTTCTAAAGAAATTGATGAATAATCTGGCAATTCTAACATTTCATCTGTATATACTCTATAATCAAATTTGAAAATTATTTTTACAGTTATTTTTCTTTCATTTAAAACTTTCGCATCAATACAATATGTATCTATATCATATTCAATTCTTGACTTTTCAGTTATATCTTGATCATCAATTTGTTCTACTAAATTTAAGAAACTATTTATAACTTTAACTTCACCTTCATCTGACATATATGAAATATTCAAACTAATATTACCATCTAATCTCATTTTAGAATTTAATATATCTGTTTTATAAATAAAAAGATTAGCATCTTCTGATATTAAATTAACTATATCAGGTTTACTGTCTGGTACTATTATATCTGTACTTATATCAAAATATTTAATTTTATTTTGAGTTAACTTTTGGGTTTTAAAACTTCTTTTCTCCATAAAAAAATCCTCCTACAAATATTATCTATTCAATAACATTTATATGAGGATAAAACAAAAAAATTCCTAAATTTGATTAGGAATTTTCTAATATTGATTCTGGTGTTACTCTTGATTTTCTAACTTCTAATTGTGGTTGAACTAATGGTTCATATGATTCACCATTATACATACTTACTTCTACTGATCTTGTAAAAAGGTCTGTATAATTATATGAGCCTACTCTATCGGCGTCTTCGAATTTTACTCTAAAATAACTATTATAAACATTTTCAATTATCGCTGACTTTTCTTGTGGTTTACTTCTTTTACCTGGTGACTCTTTTATAATAATTTTTTGTCCTATGTTTTCTCCAATGTTTTTTCTTAAGTCTGCAATTTCAGATCTGTAAATTCCCATTTTTCAATCACCTTCTCTTTCGATTTACTTGAGAAATTTATATCATGATTATTTGCAAAAGTCAAAAGCCTCCGCACCGGGCAAAAGCTAGCTTTCCTTTGGGACACAAGAATTACATGTTCTAAAATATAGACTTATCATTTACGTTACATCTTAATAACATTTGTGTAACAAATTGACAAATGTTTATTTTTAGCCACTTAGCTAATATGTTTATATTTTAACTTTGTTGCCTGACCGCCTCTAATATGACGTTCAGCTTTATTTTTATCTAACACTTTTCTAACTTCAATATAAAGTGCGTAGTTAATATTTTCTAATCTTTGACTTACATCTTTATGTACGCTACTTTTACTAATACCGAAATTTTTTAGCAGCGCCTCTAACTGTATCTTCAGTTTCTATAATATAATGAGCAAGTTTTACTGCTCTTTCTTCTATCGACATTTTTCTCATAAAGTTACCTCTCCTAAAACTTAAATATCTTTTTTCAAGTTTATTCACTTTATAACTTTATTAGAACAAAAATGGTCAAAGGCTACTAGATATTAATCCAGTAGCCCCCATTCAACTATGAGATGGTCTTATTTTGTCTCATACCCCGTTGGCCTCTAAGTGTAACGCTTGGCTTAGTACTCATTAACACGTATTACTTAAAGAGCATTTCGAGAAGACTCATAAGATTATATTCAGCAAAGATACATACAAAGATGATCGATACTGTACTCATAATTTTGATCAGAATATCCAGAGACGGACCAACCGTATCCTTAAGCGGATCTCCGACCGTATCACCAACAACGGCTGCATGATGCTCAGGAGTGCCTTTTCTACCGAGAGACTCGATGTACTTCTTAGCATTGTCCCATGCACCACCACTATTACCGCAAAATACCGCCAGCATAATAGCAGCAATAGTTGCGCCAACCAAAATACCTGCAACAAACTCAGGACCAAAAACGAAACCACTCACAACGGGAACCAACACAGAAATCAAAGCCGGAACTTTCATTTCTCCTAAGGCACCGTTTGTCGCAATTTCAATACACTTTTTATAGTCAGGCTTTGATTCTCCTTCTCTCAATCCCTTAATAGTTCTAAACTGTCTTCTAACTTCATCGACCATCTTCTGAGCGGAGTTAGAAACAGCCTTAATAAGAAGACTAGAGAAATAGAATGTAAGCGCAGCACCTACAAGTGCACCTACAAGCGTAAGAGGGTTCATAAAGTCCAATACAATGTCAGCTGTAACAGGTGTAAATGTATACAAGTAGCTGATCATAAGCGAGACTGTTGCAAATGCAGCAGAACCAATGGCAAATCCTTTGCCAATTGCAGCTGTTGTGTTACCAACTGCATCAAGTTTATCAGTAATTTCTCTTACATCCTCACCAAGATTACTCATCTCAGCAATTCCGCCAGCATTATCACTGATAGGACCATATGTATCAACAGAAACTGTTATGCTTACAAAAGACAGCATTCCTACTGCCGCCATTGCCACACCAAACGTGCCGGAACACAGATGTGCAACAAGCATTGCAGCTCCAAGCGTAATGACCGTCAGAAGAGTTGATCTCATACCAACTGACAAGCCTTCCGTAATGGTAATTGCTGCACTATTTTTGCAAGCTTCTGCAAGTTTTTTAGTAGGTTTATAGTCATAGCTCGTATAGTATTCACTGATCATACCAATAACGATACCACAAACTACACCTATAACTGCAGAAATCCATGGTGATACAATACCAACCTTAAACGGAAGCGCACCAAAATCTGCGCCCCAGAAGTTGATGAGTGTCATCACAAATGTTGTAGCGATCGTAAGACCGGCTGCAAGCCACGTGCCCTTATTCATTTCCTTATGAGGATCGGTAATATTCTTTCTACCGAAGATGTACATAAGGCCAACAATACAAGACACAAGTCCAAGTGCTACAAACATAATCGGGAACATATAGAGCTTTTCAAATAGCTCCTGGCTAAAGCCAATATTCTTGGCATTATACGATATGAACAGGTGGAACACCAGAACAATCGCACTGACAATGGCACCCATATAGGATTCCAAAAGATCAGAGCCAAGACCTGCAGTATCACCTACGTTGTCACCAACGCAGTCTGCAATAACAGCAGGATTTCGCGGATCATCTTCGGGAATATTTTCTTCCGTCTTACCAACTAAGTCCGCACCCATATCAGCAGCTTTGGTATAAATACCACCACCGACACGGTTGAACATCGCTACGATCGAACATCCAAGTGCATAAGATGTTAACGTCATAGAAAACGGAACAAAAGAAATTCCGCACCAGTTAGTTACACTTTCAAGTTGGCCAATCTGTCCCTTATAGAGCCAGAATACAATGACCAAACCTATTAATGCGCAACTACTGACTAAGAGGCCCATTACAGAGCCACCCCGAAGAGCAACTTTCAGCGTTGAGCCAATATTCTTAGTGACTCTCGCTGTGTTTGTTACTTTTACGTTTGCAATTGTTGCCATCTGCATACCGACATATCCTGCAATAGCACTCATCATCACACCTATAACAAACGCAACCGCGCTCGAAGTGGATAAGAAAATGCCAAACAGTACTGCCAAAGCGATAACAACAATACTGAGTACTTTGTACTCGTTCATGAGGAAGGTTTTTGCGCCTACCCGGATAGCTCTCGCTATCTCTTTCATTTGCTTAGTTCCTGATGGAAGCCTTTTGACTTTTTGAAAGCCATATGCCGCGTATATTGCTCCCAATACGGCAATGATTATTACTGCGATTAATAACACACTCATAGCTACTCTCCTTTACTCTTATTTTTTTGGTTTTGGTAGTGCTTTTAGTACAGTAAAAATCCTCTTTGCATCACTCCTTTCTGAGCATAAGATAATATCTTGCTTTTCGCAAAATATTCCATCTATTTAAAACCCGCAGTGCGGATACAAGAGTATTTTAGCACCTTTTTTCTCATTTTTCAATATTTTTAACTAATTATGTAATGTTGTTTTAATTTTTTTGCATAAAAATAGTCGATTATCACTTTTTAAGCAATAATCGACTTATCTTTTATTATTTATCTTTACCAAATAATTTTCTAAATTTTTCTTTAAACAAATTAATTATCTTTCTAAATGTAGATTCTTCTTCCATTAATATTAGATAATTTTTATTTTCATCTACTTTAGTAGATTCAATTGGCATTTGTCTTATTATTCTTTCTCTTGATTCACTTGATGAATTCCCAAAAACATTTGAAGGATCATATTTTTTAGCTTTTTCTTCTTCTATTACTTTTTTACAAATAACATCATATTTTTCCCATTTTTCTTTTTCAGATGGATCCATTAAGTAATTTCTATATATTTGCACAATAAGAGCTTTTGTTTCAATCATAATATTTTGACTTTCAAAATCTTTATTTGTGTCATAATCCCAAGTATATGATTCATCTCCACTTTTTTTAATATTATTAATTACTTTCTCTGGTATCTTTTCATAAAATGTTTTTGGAAGATTTAAAATCATTTTATATAATTCTACATATGCTTTTTGATATTTAATTTCCTTAACATCAGTCATTTGTATCTCTCCTTAATAATCTATCTCTTGTCCTTCATTTGCTTTATAAGGTTCTTCTTTATCCATAACCTTATCCATTGCTTCTTTAGCATTTTCAGATTCTTTTACAACATCTGGATCTTTAGCAATTGTTTCTATGTATGATTTTAAATCAAAACCATCTTTATCAATTGTTCTACTTCTTACAGCTAAATCAATTAATCCATTTAACTCTTCAGCAAAGAAACCTGAAAATCGTGAATCAACGGCATCTCTTCCTCTTCCAAGTGAATCTAAAATAGTTGCTCTAAATTCAGGTTCGCTCATTTTTTCATCATCAAAGTCTAATCTTGGAAGATCCACACTCATTGGTGATAATGATAATCTGTTTCCAATTATTGACACATGATATATATCTTGAGCTACATATTCTTCTCTTAAATTTTGTATTACTTCTTCAGAAAAATTCTCATTAGGTCTATATATTTGATTTGCTTCTGCAATTCTTAATGATTGTGTAATTGAAGCAGCATTAGAATTTACAAGTACTGAAAGTTCATTTACATTTAATGAAGCTCCTGTTAATCTCATAGTTTCTAATAATGAATTAATATCTGGTTCTTGAGTTGCACTTAATCTTCTTTTTATAGATTCAATATCTCTTAAAATATCTTTAAATGGTTTTAGTTTATCACTTAAAGCTTGTAACATCGTACCATTATCTCTCATGAATTCATTTGAATTATTTCCCATATTATAATCAATTGTCCCCATAAACGCTTCTACTAATGCTAACATATCTGCATTTTCAAATGAATAAGTTCCAATCTCACTATAGTCTTCCATTCTTGAGTCAACATCTACAAAAACTAACTTACCTTCATCATTTTCTTTAAATTGAAAACGTCTTCCTTCTCTATCCGATTCTACATACTCTTTAATTTCCTCTTCAGAAAATTCTCCAGGATTATCTCTATCAATTGAATCTCTAGTATCTTTTTCAAGGGCAGACTCTATTTCTTGCATTTGTTCATTACTTAAAATGCTTTTCAAAGAATCTATTTCCATAACCATATTAAGTTCTAAGCAAACCCTTTGTATAAAATTAATTATTTCTTGTTTAGACTTTCCATATAGACTTAAATTTTGTATTTCTCTTAAATCCAATTTTAATCTCTCCCTTTACTTTAGTACTCTTCTATTTTTACATATACTCTTTCGTCACCATCAATAGCATAACTTTTTTCTACTTCAATTTTAGTAATTTGATTATCATCTTTAAATGCCATACCATTCAAACTATCTAAAATTATTTTTACAATATTATCAATATCTGGTTTTTTAGTTGGACTTAATAGCCCATTTATTATTAATTCTTTTTCTTTTTTTGTTGTAGTTTTAGGTATTTTAAATTTAGCATCTATGATAACTTTAACTCTATTTTCTAAAGGTACATATCTTGGATACTTTACTTTAAAATATTGCTTAACTAACATTTCATAATCTTTAGTATTAGTTGGAGTATAAGCTCTACAAGTTTGAGTGTTAACTCTTGGTCTTGCTTTTCCTTTTATATCTCCTATTACTTCAAATTCAAACATATTATTTATCCTTTTATTGTTAATTTAATATCTCCGTCTTTTGCTGAAAGTTTTGCATATCCACCAATTGGGAATGTAAATATTGGAGTTGAATGACCAAAATCAGCTCCTGCTATTACTGGAATATTAGCAAGTTCTTTTTTATTTTTAATTAGTTTCATCCATTTTTCTTTAGTCATAGCTGTTGCTTTTTGACTTCTTCCAAGTACGATTCCTTTAACTGTTTTAAATTCTGGCATATGCATTAATGATTGAAGATTTCTATCAAATTCCATTAAATATATTTTTCCAGCCATATCATCATCTTCTATAAATAAAACTTTATTAGATATATCTGGCATATATTCTGTACCTTGAAGAAGATTTAATGTACAAAGATTTCCTCCAACTATTTCTCCTTCAGTTTCACCTTCATTAATAATAAACATTCCTTCATTTGGAATAAATTCTCTATTTTCTTGATCCATAAACCAAGCATCATCACTCCACTCTTCAGATGATGTGATTTCTATTTCTTCCTCTTCCATAAACATTTTCTTAAAGTATTCAAATTCATAATCAAATCCTTTAAGCATTCCAAAACTTGACCAGTGAGGTCCTGAATATGTAACAAGTCCTGTTTTTGCATATATACTATTTGATAATGCTGTTATATCCGAAAAACCACAAAAGATTTTTGGATTTTCTTTAATTGCATCATAATCAATATAATCTAAAAGTTGATTTGAATTAAATCCACCAATTACTGTTAATATAGCTTTAACATTTTTATCACGGAAAGCTTCATTTAAATCTTCAACTCTTGATTCAATAGAAGCACATAAATAATCAGGATCAGCTTCCATAACATGTTTTCCAAAAGTAACTTTTAATCCTAATGATTCTAATCTATCTGTTGCTATTTTTTTGCAATCTTCTCCTATTATCACCATACTTCTTGATGGTGCAATTACTCTTACTTCATCTCCTGGTTTTAATTTATTTGGTATCATATTTAGTCCTCCTTATAATAAGTCTTATTCTTCTCTTTTGGTTAGTGTATCACTTTTTATTTTAATATTCAATATTTTTAAATTTTCCAATCAATATATACTTACCTATTTAAAGCTCTGTTCTTCATTAAAATAAATAAATTTTTATATTTTTCACTACTAACAATTCTTTTCTCTAGTATCTTATATTCTCCTATTGAAAATGCAAATGGTATTATATCTACATATTTATCTTCATCTTTTATTTTTTCATTATTATAAATTGAATATTCGTATAATTCTTTTCTGAATTCTTCTATCTCTTTTTTTACATTTTCACCATGAGTTGTAAGTAAATAATAATCTAATATCGTTGGATTTTCTACTGGATAATTATAATCAAAGATCATTCTTAAAAAATACATTGTTGCAATTCCAAAAGCAAGCGAAATAGCAAATGGTATTATAATTGAATGAGAAACATATACCATTGTAGCAGCTTTTGATACTTTTAATATTGCAAGAACTGTTATTATAAATGACACCATAAATGATCTTTTAACAAATTTATATTCTTTATCACTCAGTGTTTTCTTTAACAATAACAATTTATTAGAATCATTAATAAGTATTTGAAGATAATCTGGTATATCTACATACGAATGGTTTTTATATTTATCAAAAACTAACTTCTCATGTTTTAACCATTTTTTTCTATCTAATGATTTTTGAATTACTTTCCCTTCAGAATTTACTTCTATATAATCTTTTGAAATTAACCCAGCAATTACTGCTATTTCTTTATCTGTTTCATCAGCTTCATAATCAACTAATAATTCTACTAATCCTGGTGTAAGATGTTCTAACTTCTTAGCTTTTTTCTTGATTTTATTCTTTTCGCTTATGGCTTTTCTCATATTTAATGCTTCATTAAATACATCTACTAATATAAAAATTATCAAAAAAATTGCAAATCCATATAACATAAATCTTATGTTTTCATTTATTAAAAACTCTCTATAACTGCTTATTAAATTCAAAACCATCAATATCACAAAAATTACTATTAATATTACAAATAATATTGTAAAATCAAGCATAATTCTTTTTTTATATTCTTCTTTTGTTTTATTCTCCATTATTTTACCAGCCTTCATTTTTTGACCATTTTCTCAACATTTAAAGCCATTATATCATTTTAATTATATCACTAAATATTTTCAATTTTTAAAATGTTACTAAAACGATATAAAAATCACATATTTGTAGCATTTATTAAAAAAAGATAGCTATACAAATAGCTATCTTTTAAACTTTATTTATCTAATTCATCTTGTTCTATATTAAAAATTTTAGATGCAAAAAATGCTCTATTTTTCTCAACTTCATCATAAGAAATTGCTCGATCAAAGTTCTCTTTTCTTGCTTTTTCAACAGTATTACTATCGCAACATTTATTAAGTGAATATTGTCTATAAAACTCAATACCTGCTCCTAACATTGTTCTAATTTTCAAAGCTTTAAAACTATTAGGGCTATCTATCTTTAATTTTTTTAATTCATCATATGTTGTTGCTTGATAATCTGTTGGTTCTTCAATTTCTTGTTCCTGTTCTACATTTTCTACTACATATAGCAAATCTTTAAAACCTTCAATCTGTTCTTCAGTCAATCTCGGCCATGGTATATATGTATTTAAAGACAATTCACCTGGTTTAGCTCTATAAAGTTCTTCAAGTACATCTACTCTAGAATGTATGCTTTTTTTTGTTTTATCATCTATATCTACTTCCCACCACTTACAATGACACGAATTCGTTTGCGGAACATTATTCATATATATATCAAAAAAACCTGTCTCTTCTATTGTTGGTTCTTTTCCTTCTATATAATATTTTGAACCATTATTTACTGCAATAGCTAACATTGTTTGTGTTGATTGATTTTTAATTTGAAACATATTTTCTACTAAACTATATTGATGTATAACTTCATCGAACATACTACCACAATCTCTAAAAAGATTAGATTTTCTTACCTCGGCAAATAAAGCACTAAAATCTATGATTATTCTTTTTTTCCTAGTTTCAATATAATCTATTGGTAGTTCATCAGCATCTTCCAACATTTTTTGAAAAATTTCATAAAAACTACTTCTACTTTTACTTTCACTATCTTTAGTTTCTTTGTCTATCAACTTTCTATATCTATCTATATCTTCTTTAATTCTTTTTATTATTTCTAAACAATATTTTTCTACGCTATCTGCTTTCAATATTTCTATTCCATCAGCACCTTGAGCAAATTGTTTTAAATTTTTTAAAAATTTCTCTTTATTTTCTTTTTTTAAAATAGCAAGTTCATCCAATACATTGTTACTTCTAAGTAATTTTTCGATATCTTGTCTTATTATATTCTTATCTTCAACTAATATACTTCTTAAAAATGTATCTTTATTGTTTTTTAAATATTGTACCACAACACTATTATCAATATTCTGATTTTCTATAACATCCTTATCTAATATCTCATCAACATTATTTTTATGCGTTTGATCCCCAATATTATCTAAAATATTACACATTAATTTAGCTGTTAGCACACATTTTTTTAAGGGAATTATAATCTCTTTTTTAAAGCTATCTTTAAGGTTATTCTTTCCCTTTATTACATCATTATATTCTTTTGGCAATACAAGCAATTGTGATATATCTAGAAATTCTTTTAAACTATCTTTTTCATCATCAGTAAGTTTTTTTAAAATAGAATTTACTACTTTTATTTTATGTAAAATATTAAAATCCTGTGATTCCAACACTTGTTTCTCATTAGCATTTACAATCGTTTTTAAAAAGGCACATTTTTTTGATTGATTTTGGGTTGGATTTAAAAAAATATTAATACATTCTTGTAAAGAATCCCCTATTTTTTCATTTAGTTTTTCTTCTAATTTTTCTTCATTTTTCAATTTACTATAAAATGCTGAGAAGTTATTTATCTTATTTGCTAATAATTCAGATTCCTTATTTAATATCTCTTCTATCTTTTCTTCATCTTCTATAAGTTCATTACAAATCATTGACATCACTTCATTTACAAAACTTTTTTGAATTTTAGTAAAAAACACATCCGTACCATCTTTTTTTTCTATATCAAGTCCAGCCAACAAATAATTATAAATATATTTATCCAAATATCCATGAGCAAGTTTATTTGAAATTATCCTTTTTATTCTTATCATATCTTCAACATCGTTAATTTGAGATATATCAAGTTTCTCAATATAATCATATAATTCATCTTCTATTATTAAATTAACTTTTCCATTTTCAGGTAGATATTTATTTACGTAACTTATAACTTCATTTTCAGCACTTATTAGTTTAGATAAATCGCCAAACACTTCCAAAACATATAACATCATATTTATATCTTGTTTAACAAAGTCTAATTCTTCACTATGTTCATTTATTGATTTTATATCAAACTCATTATTACCCAATAATACATTATTTAATAATGATAAGCTCAACTCATCCATATATTTACTAGAAGTCTTTTGTAACCACACATCTAATTGCATTGTAAACATTCGTTGAATATGCATTTGTTTAAAACATTGAAATACAATTCTAGATTCTAAAAAAAGGTCGTCCGCATTACTACTAACTTTACTATCATTTCTATGATCTTGATACAAATCATTATAATTATAAGATGTATCTATAGCTTCAAAAGCCTTTATTTTCATATCTTTATCAAAAATATCATCTAATATACCGTGCTCATATTTCAAATTACTATAAATCCAACGATTTTCTATATCCATTTTAAATATGTTCTTTAATAGTTCTACTTCAAATATTTTTTTTAGTTTTTCTTGTTGTTCTTTAGAAAAAACTTCTAAATTTGGACTATAAAAACCAAGTTTTATACCTTTTTTAGCTTTTTCTAAAATTGTATCATATAATTTATTTCTTTCTTTTTCATCCTCTAAATTAAATAAACCAGTCGGAATTATTTGACACGGATGATCAAAATCATTTTCAAATATTTCTTTTAACTCATTAATCCAATTATCAGATTCGTCGTTATCTATATCTTTTATTCTATCTGAAATGTCACAAAAAGTACCCTTTTTATAATACCCTAAGATTTCTCTTTTATATAACTCTATATAGTTCTTTTCAATATATTCCTTCATAGATTTATTATTTTCCATTTATAACTCCATTTTAATACTCTTCTACATTACACAATTAAATTTTAAAAATATTTTTAATTATTCTTACAATTTTACTTATTAATGATTCTCTTTCACAAACAACTAGAGATTTTTCTTCATCATTATTTTCATTTGAAATAATATCATATTTCCTTTGATTTATTTTATTTTCAAACACATCAACATTAAAATTATTTTTCTTTTCTTCTTCTCTTTTTCTATCATTTTCTTTTGCAATATTTATTAATTGTTGTCTTTGTTTTCCATCAGCCATATAATCTATCATTAGCCACGCTAAAAAATTGACAGTTCTTCCATCAATATTATCTAAATTAAAAAGATCAAATTTATCAACTCTTGTTTTATAAGTTTTAGATCTTTTCTTATTTATTACTTCTAAAATATTAACAGGAACTCTCATTACCTCTTGCTTATTCATATATTTTAGTATTTCATATACTTCTGCATACATATTTGCATCACTAATCATACTTTTCTCCTAGCACTAATTAAAATAATCGCTATTTTACCTAATATATCATATTTATTATAACATTAAATTTTTTCAACCTCTAAAATGTTACTAAAATGATATAAAAAAACAGCTATTTCTAGCTGTCTTTCATATTTTAAATTTTAGCAAGTTTACAACATATTGAACTAATAAATAAAAGTACAATATATACTAAAACTATTCCTGCACCTGTTGGAAGATTTAAGAAAAATGCCATAAATATTCCAAGTACAAAACAAATCACAGATGTAAGTACACTCATTACTACTAATCCTTTAAAACTTGTAGTAAATTTCTTAGCAATAATTGCTGGAAATACTATTAAACTTGATATTAAAAGTGTTCCCATCATTCTCATACCAACTACTACAACTAACGCTGTAAGAAGTGCTATTAAGAATTGATATAACGATACATTAATTCCAGTTGCCTTTGCATATTTTTCATCAAATGTAACTAGGAATAATCTATTATAAAACACTACATATACTCCTATTGAAAGTACTGTAAGAATTATACTTAAAATAACATCTTTAGTAGTCATTGTTAAAATACTACCAAACATATAATTATAACTATCAGCACCAAATCCACTTGTAAATGAAGTAATTATAACACCAAGTGCTAATGCCCCTGTAGCAACTAATGCTATTATAATATCAGCAGATTCACCTTTCTTTTGGCTAATAAACATTATAATAATTGCTGCTATAATTACTATTGGTATAGATACTGCAATTGGTTCTAAATTTAATGCAACAGCTAAACTAAGTGCTGCAAATCCAACTTCACCAAGTCCATGACCTATCATTGAATAATTTTTAAGTGTTAATATAACACCAATTAATGCTGCTGAAAAAGATATTGCTATTCCACAAAGAAGTGCTCTTTGCATAAATGAATAAGATAAAAGTTCTACTATTTCTCCCATTTTAAAATCCTTTCCAACCTTCGAAATCGCCATCATATTTTACTGTTTTTGCTAAAGTAATTATTCTTGGTTTAATTTCTTCTAGTTCATCAATATCATGTGTTGCCATAATTATAGTCATTTTATTCTCTTTATTTTCATGTGCTAATATTTTATAAAGTTCTTTTGTTATGTTATAGTCAAGCCCTGTTGCTGGTTCATCTAATATAAGTAATCTTGGTTTTCTAACTAAAGCTCTAGCGATTAATACTCTTTGTTTTTGACCACCAGATAAATCTCCAATTCTTCTACCTTGAAGATCTTCGATTTTTAATTTTTTCACTACATCTTCATAAACCTTTTTATCCTCTTTTGTGTAAAAAGGTAATTTTTTATGTTTTTGAACTCCAGACATTATAATTTCTTTTGCTGTTGCTGGAAAATCTAAATCTTTTAAATTTGTTTGTGATAAATATGCAACTTCATCTAAAGAAATATTTAAATTAATACTTCCCTCTTCTTCTTTTAATAACCCAACAATAGTCTTAACTAAAGTTGATTTTCCTGAACCATTTTCACCAACTAAGCAAACATATTCACCATCTTCAATTTTAAAATTAATATTATCTAATGCTACGTGATTTGAGTATAAAACTTTTAATTTTTCTACTTCTAATATAGTCATTTTATTTCAATCCTTTTTCTAAATTTTCAATATTTTTTCTAAACAAAGATACATAACTATCTTTTCCAGGAATTCCATTATGAATAGAATATAATACTAATGCTTCTGCCTCAGTTTCTTCAGCAATCATCTTAGCTACAGTACCTTCACTTAATTCCTCATAATATACAACTGGCAATTTATATTTATTAATATAATCTATAATTGATTTTACTTTAGTAATATTAGGGTCTTCACCATGACCACAATTTGTATATACGCTAACAAATTTAAAATCATATTCTTCGATTAAATATGCATATGCAAATTCGCCACCTATCGCAATTTCCTTTGTAGTTGATTCATTTGCAATTTTTCTTAATTCTTCATCTAATGCTATAATTTCGTTTCTATACTTATCAGCATTTGCTCTGTAAAAAGCTTCATTTTCAGAATCTATTTTTACTAATTCCTCTAATATATTATCTAGCATTTTTATTGCATTTTTAGGATTTTGCCATATATGTGCATCATATAAATGTTCATCATGATTATGTCCTTCATGACATTCCTCAGTACATTTTTCATCAGCACTATGTTTATGATTTGAATTTCCCATATTTATTTCTAAATTAACATGATTTTCTTCAAATTCTTCTTGTTTAATTAAATTTACATCTTTAGCAACATTTACTATTACCGCATCAGTTTCTTTTAAATTTTCCACTATATTTTCTGTCCAAGGCTCTAATTCATTACCTGTATACAAAAACATATCAGCATTATCTATAATTGTTATCATATCTTTTGCTGTTGGCTCATATGTATGTGTTTCCACTCCAGAAGATATAAGTAGTTTAACCTCAGCTTTATCCCCAGCAATCTTTTCAGCTATATCATATTGAGGAAAAAGTGTTGCTACTATTTGAACTTTATTTGGATCGCCTATCAATGTATCTTTCTTAAATACTAATATTAAACTAATAATTACTACTATTAGTATCAAGAAACTTATCAAGGCTACTATAGATTTTTTCACTATTTTTCTCCTTAAATTTCCTTATTACATTATATAAGTATACTACTTTTTAGTGCGTTTTGTCAACATTATGTAAATAACATTTAACAACAAAAAAGTGCTTAAAACGATTGTGTCTCAAGCACTTTGTTTTTTAATTAAATTGAATATAAGAAGTTTTTAATAGAAGTTACTATATCTTTTGCATTAGTTAAATGAATCATATGATCACCTTCTAGAACTTCTACTTTTTGTATAATTGAATTTGTTATCATTCTTTCTGCAAGTTCGTTTAAATTAATACTTGCTTCACCAGCTTCTTTAACTCTGTTATATTCATCTACAGTATCTTTTGATAATATTTGAAGTACAGGTAAATAATCTGGATATACATAGTCTTTCATTTCATTAATATTATCTATTGATTTATTAATTTCTCTTATCATTGTTCTACTTAAATATTGACTTCCAATTCTATTTCTATATACAGAAAGTTCTTCTTTACCATATATATCAGACATTGATTTCATTGTATTTATATAGAATGTTTCAGGACTTATATAACTTAGTACTCTTTCATATCCTGTTAATTCAAAAATTGAAGTTATATTAATATTAGAAATATTTTCTTCCATTTTTAATTGATAATATTCTTCATTTAATTCTTGTGGGAATGTTCCATCTAAAGATACTATTCCTTGTACTAGATCTGGATATTTTTGTTGGAAATACATTGCATATACATTTGAAAGTGAATGTGGCATTAATATATATGGTCCAGGTATTTCAGCAACTTCTAGAATAGTTTTAATTTCATGAGCTATATTCTCATTTGTTCTAGGATGTTTTCTCATTGACATACTATAACCATATCCAAAATATTCAACAACTACCACTTTATATTCATCTTTTAATCCATCAACTAATGTTTTATATTGGATTATTGGAGATTGCATACCAAATCCTGAAAGAATTACTATTGTTTTACTTCCTTCACCAACTTGATATATATTCATGAATTTTGATTCTTCTTCATATACAGGAAGCATTTTTTTGTATTGTCCTTGATATCTTGAAGAAATCTCACCCATTTTTAATACATTATGTACTATAATGCAAATAAAAAGTGCTACGGCAATTCTTATTCCCCAATGAATTAGAAAATCTTTTATTAAATCAAAAAATCCAAATATTTTAAAAAGTATCTTATTTAACATTGTTTTCTCCTTTGTTCCCTTTATTTATTTAAAGTATATTGTAAATCATATTTTCTATCCGCAATTAAAACCTCTACGGAAATACTCTCTTTAGAAGATTTATCTATTATTATTTTAAACAAATCAACATCTTCACAAAGCTTAATTTGATTATAATATATCAAATTTCCCTTTTTTAAAAATGTATTTTCTGTTCCATCTGGATTTTCAAAAGTTATATAATAATCCAGGTCATTATCTCCTACCAATCCATAATTTTTAATTTTTACACCATCAACTTTCGTGGCATTTAAAAAATAAAGATTTAATTTAGTAAATTCCGAATTACTAAGAGAATCCTTATTCAACTTATGGACATTTGTATAAAAATACATCAAAATAAAGCCTAGTACAACTATTATTAATAAAAATACACTAGTATATATCATCAAATATTTCATTGCTTTACTTGTAGTTTGCATTATACTATTCTCTTTCGCTTAACTAATTTATACATAAAAATCTTATCATATAATCATTTTTTTATCAATCACGTTTATAACAATTTTTTCAAATAAAAAAAGAATGGACCATATTGATCCATTCTCTTTATGTGAAATTAAATTATTTTAATTCAACTGTAGCTCCAGCTTCTACGAATTTAGCTTTCATTTCTTCAGCTTCTTCTTTAGATGCTCCTTCTTTAACTGTTTTTGGTGCTCCGTCAACTAATTCTTTAGCTTCTTTTAATCCTAATCCTGTAATATCTCTAACTACTTTGATTACAGAGATTTTGTTTGATCCAGCGTCAGCTAAAACAACATCGAATGATGATTTTTCAGCAGCAGCTTCTCCAGCAGCTCCAGCAGCTGGTGCAGCAACAGCAGCAGCTGTTACTCCGTATTTTTCTTCAATTCCTTTTACTAATTCAGCTAACTCAACAACTGTTAAGCTATCGATTTCTTCTAACATTTTATCTGTTTTTGCACTCATTTTAAAATCCTCCTAATATTTTTATTTATTTTTTTATTTTTATTTTTGATAGTTTACTATCATTTTGAGTGTGTACTTAATCTATGTTAAGTACTTTATATTTAAATACTTTTGTTTTATTAGTTATAAACTAATATTTAATGTTAAATTATTTTGCTTCTTCTTCTTTTTTAACTCTAACTGCATCAAGTGTAGCAGCAAGTTTTGATACGTTTGCAAGTAAGCATCCAGCAAGTTTTGCGATAAGTTCTTCTCTTGATGGTAATTGAGCAAGAGTTGTAAGTTCTTCTACTGAAGATACTTTTCCTTCTAATACTCCACCTTTAATTGTATAGAAATCATTAACTTTAGCAAATTTGTAGATTGCTTTTAATGCTGGTAAGTATTCTTCTTGAGCAATAATAACAGCTGTTGGTCCAACTAAAGCTTCGTCTAATTCTGTGATTCCGTTTTCAGCTAAAGCTCTTCTTGTGATGTTGTTTTTAATAACTGTATATTCAGCTCCTGTAGCTCTTACAGATTTTCTTAATGCTGTATCATCAGCAACATTGATTCCTCTGTAGTTAACTAAAAGTACTACGCTAGCATCTTTCATTTTTGCAGCTAATTCTTTTACTTCTTTCTCTTTTTGTTGAATTATTTTTTCACTAGCCAATTTAATTTCACCTCCATATTATTTGAATATATTTTATAAATTTCTTTACTAATATATTGTCGTCTTTTTCAATTAAGAAAAGACCTCTTTGATAACCCAAGTTCACAAGGTAATCAAAGAGGCCTTTAAAATCCGATCTCTTAATAATTTACCTCGGTAAGATTTATGTCTTAACTACTTACTGTCTTAGGTTATATAAATTTTTAAATAATTAATTATTTTTGGTTAACGTAAACGCTTGGTCCCATTGTTGTAGCAAGAGCAACACTTCTAATATATTGTCCTTTTGCTGCAGCTGGTTTTGCTTTAATAACAGCGTCCATTAATGTTTGATAGTTTTCAGCTAATTTTTCTGTTCCAAATGAAACTTTTCCAATTCCAACGTGGATAATGTTTGTTTTATCTAATCTGTATTCAACTTTACCAGATTTGATTTCTGAAATAGCTTTTGTAACGTCCATTGTTACTGTTCCTGATTTAGGGTTTGGCATTAATCCTTTTGGTCCTAATACTTTACCTAATCTTCCGATTACACCCATCATATCTGGTGTAGCAACGATAACGTCATAATCAAACCAGTTTTCTTTTTCGATTTTTGGAACTAATTCTTCAGCTCCTACGAAATCTGCTCCAGCAGCTTCAGCTTCTTTAGCTTTATCTCCTTTAGCAAATACTAAAACTCTTTGTGTTTTACCTGTTCCATGAGGTAATACTACTGTACCTCTAACTTGTTGATCAGCATGTTTAGAATCAACACCTAATTTAACGTGTAATTCAACTGTTTCATCAAATTTTGGTTTTGGCATTTTTGCGATTAAATCTAAAGCATCTTTTGCTTCATAAAGTTTTGAGCTGTCTACTAATTTAGCAGCTTCAACATATCTTTTTCCTTTTTTCATTTCTTTCCTCCCGTGGTACTAACGAACTTAATTCCTAAGTTCTCCCAAATTATTTATATATACTTTAAATATATATCAAAATTATTCTTCTACAGTTACACCCATTGATCTAGCTGTACCTGCAACCATACTCATTGCAGCTTCTACTGATGCTGCGTTTAAGTCTTCCATTTTTTGTTCTGCGATTGCTTTAACTTGTTCTTTAGTTAATTTAGCAACTTTCTCTTTATTTGGTTTTCCAGAACCGCTTTTTAATCCTAAAGCTTTTTTGATTAATACAGCTACTGGTGGAACTTTTGTAATAAATGAGAATGTTTTATCTTTATAAACAGAAATTACAACTGGTATGATCATACCTGGTTGGTTAGCTGTTCTATCATTGAATTCTTTAACGAATTGCATGATATTAACACCTGATGAACCTAAAGCTGGTCCTACTGGTGGAGCTGGTGTTGCTTTTCCTGCTTCAATTTGTAATTTAATAACATTTACAACTTCTTT
>JAZLBY010000069.1:0-3995 GCA_045613965.1 Candidatus Scatovivens sp. | reverse complement strand
ATCGATTTTACATCCCCAAACGTCAGTAGCTTCATCTAAGATTACTCTTAATTTATCATTGATTTGATCTCTTGAACTAAATGTTTGGTCAAGTTCCATTTTACCTACGATATCACGAATTGTTGTGATAGCTAAGTATTCGATACCTTTTTTCAAACTTTGAATTTCATAAACTGCTTTTGCAGGATCTGTAATTTTGTAGAACACAACAGTGTCTATTGTAATAGTAACGTTATCTGATGTGATAACTCCTTGTGGTGGGATATCCATTGTTTGTTGTTTTAAACTAACAACTGAACGAACTTTGTCGATTACTGGAACGATAAATGTAAGACCAGCATCGGCAACTTTATGAAATCTACCTAATCTTTCTATAATATAAACTTCTGATTGTCTAACAACTTTGATTGTTTTGTAAGCAATAATACAAATGATTACAAATAATACGAATAAAAATGCTCCCATTAAAATAATCCTCCTTATTTTTTATATTAATTTTTTATTAATGGCTTTACAATTGCTTTAACACCATCGATTTTCACGATTTCAACTTCAGTGTCTTTTGCAATAAATGTGTCGTCAACAGATTTTGCTGACCATGCTTCAGAACCAATCTTAATTTGACCTTTTCCGTCAACAGGTTCGATATCGATTGTTACTTTAGCAATTTTACCAATTATAGAGTATGAATTTGTTTTTACATCTCCAGGTAAAATCTTTTTAACTAGTGGTTTTGTTGCAAATAATAATATTGTTGAAGAAATAACAAATATTGTAATTTGCACGACTGTGTTTGGGATAAAGAAGCTAGCAATCATTGCGATTAATGCTCCTATACTAAACCAAAATACAAGGAAACCTACACTAATAATTTCTATGATTAGAAATATACCAGATAAAATTAGCCAAAATTTCCACATAATAGCTTCCTCCAATCTATTCTAGTAATATAATAAACTTCATTTTATATTATACAATATAAAAGAAAAAAAGAAAACATTTTTTATAAAAAAATGTTGAAAAATGCGAAAAAAATCTAATTATTAAGAATTTAAAAATATAATAAAAATTATAGCTTTTTTTTCGTTATTATTATATAATCAAAAATGTGTAAAAACTTTTAATATGGAGAGTTAACCAATGAAAAAAGAAAAAAAGCTAAATATG
The DNA here is from genome assembly GCA_045613965.1 of Candidatus Scatovivens sp. Classification (GTDB taxonomy): domain Bacteria; phylum Bacillota; class Clostridia; order TANB77; family CAG-508; genus Scatovivens. The sequence continues at coordinate 2,828 of JAZLBY010000069.1, read as the reverse complement.
GCGAAAGTTAAATTTTGTGCGATTATAGGTGGACTTTTATTAATAATGTTAATGATTTCGATTATTGCGAAATCAAATCCTAATAAGGAATATGAAAATTTGACGGTATTGTTTAATAATGAATTTATTGAAACAATGTCTCCAGTACATATCGATGAAGATGAAAATATTTATTTTTCAAAAGAAGATATAGCACTTCTTTTTGATGAGAATATTTATTATAACGAAGCTGAAGAAGAATTAATTACAACATATAATAAACATGTTGCTTTATTAAAGTTAGATCAAGAATACGGATTAATCGATGATGAAAATACAAAATTAAAAGGAAAACTTCAAGAAAAGGATGAATTAATATATATTCCGATAACTGACTTACAAATAGTATATGATTTGGAAATAAAATATTCACCAAAAAGTAATAGAGTTATTATGGAATCAACAACAGAATCTAAAAAGATTTCATCTGTTATAAGAAGAACTGAACTTAAAGAAAAGAAGGGATTATTTTCTTCTAAAAAGGAAAATCTTATTATAGGTGATAAAGTTGGAATTCTTGAAGAAGATGGAAATTATAAGAAAGTAAGAACTCCACTTGGAAATATTGGATATATAAAAACAAAAAGATTATCAGAAGAAACAGTTGTAAGAGAAAAAGCAAAAAAAGATAAAAAAGAAATAGTAATTTATAGAAATTATTCTAATATAAACGGAGTTTATGATAATTTAGATGAAGTTGATGAGAAGAAATTAAATGTTGTTGTACCAACATTTTTCTATGTAGATTCTGATTCTAAAGTATTAAATAAAACAGGAAGTAAAACAGCAGCATATTCAGTATATAAAGATTGGATGGAAGAAAATAAACTTATATTTATGCCAACAGTTGATAGTAATGTTTTAGTTTCTGAAAGTATGTTAAGTTATACACAAAGAAGTCAAATAATAAATTCATTAGTGTCTCTTGTAAAAGAAAATGAATATATGGGAATTAATATTGGCTTTAACGCAGTTGATGATGTTAATAGCTTTAATAGATTTATAATAGAACTTATGCCTAAATGTAAAAATGCAGATATTAAAGTTTGTGTTTCTATAGGTGATAATGTAAATTTAGATAAGAAGAAATTAGAAAAGATAGTTGATTACGTAGTAGAGGAGTAATAGATGAAGAAAATAATAATTGGAGCAATTGGATTAATACTTGCAGTAATTATAGGAATTTTAGTTTGGTATAACGTAAGTTTATCACCAGTTAGTTCTAAAAAAGTAGAAGAAAATGAAGTAATAAGAGTTGAAATAGAAAAAGGATTAGGAACTAATCAAATAGCAAAAGTTTTAGAGAAAAAAGATATTATAAGAAGTGCTACAGCAATGAAAATATATACATCTTTAAATGATGTAAAAGCTTTACAAGCAGGTGTTTATGATTTAAATAATAGCGAAGATATGGCTACTATTTTAAATAGAATAGCAAATGGTGAAGTAGTTTCTGATGAAGTAAAGATTACATTTATAGAAGGAAAAAACATAAGATGGATTGCTAAAACAATAGCTTCAAAAACAAATAATACAGAACAAGATGTATTTAATCTTTTAGAAGATGAAGAATATATAAATGAATTAGTTGAAAAATATTGGTTTTTAACAGATGAAATAAAAGATGATAGAATATACTATCCTTTAGAAGGATATTTATTACCAGATACATATATTTTTGAAAATAAAGATGTGTCTGTAAAAACAATTTTTAATGTTATTTTAAATTTTACAGATAAATATTTAACTAAGTTTAAAGATCAATTTGATAATAACTCAATGACTATTCATCAATTGATAACAATGGCATCACTTGCTGAACTAGAAGGTAAAAAAATAGAAGATAGAAAAGAAATAATTGGTGTATTTTATAATAGACTAGTTACAAAAATGAGTTTAGGTAGTGATGTTACTACATATTATGCTTTTAAAGTTGATATGGGAGATAGAGATTTAACTGTTAAAGAATTAAATTCAGATAATCCATACAATACAAGAGGACCAAATATGGCAGGAAAGATACCAGTAGGGCCAATTTGTAATCCAAGTAAAGATGCGATAGATGCAACTTTAAATTATACACCAACAGATGCGTTTTATTTTGTAGCAGATAAAAATGGAGATGTATATTTTACAAAAAATAATAATGAACATGTTAGAATGATACAAAAGCTTAAAAAAGAAGGTAAATGGTTCACATATAACTAAAATTATTATTAAGGGGATGTAAAAAGATATAATACATTACTAAAAGGGCCAGTATTTCCAATATATCTGGCTCTTTTTTCTTTACAAAATAACAAAACCTTGCTATAATAATGAAGTTCGAAACAATAAAACCCAACAATGAGAATATGTTAAATCTCATTTACAGCCAAAAGAAAGGGGAGACTTCAATGGGATGTTTAGGTTACGTTATTCTTGGTTTGGTTGTTCTGTGGCTTTTAGAAAGTTTTACATTGGGACAACTGATTGTGGCTGGTATCGTGGGATGGATCGTATATAAGATTTTTTTTGATTAATCTCTACGATAAAGAAGGTGTGCTGGCAGAAATGTCTTCACACCATTTTTTATTTTGATGAATAATATTATGTTAATCTTGACAAAATACTAAAAGATAGTGTATAATTATATTTAGTTATATATTTTGCGATGAAGATGAAAGCTATTAGAAAAACATTTTACAGAGAATAAACGCCAGAGGCTGAGAGCGTTTTAAATAAAGTTCTTTTAGTGAAACACATTGGAGCAACTTAAAGTGTTGTAAAATTTTGTAATGCAACATTTT
>JAZLBY010000068.1:0-25705 GCA_045613965.1 Candidatus Scatovivens sp. | reverse complement strand
ACAAGTTCAATTAAACCATCCTTTGGTTCGTATGGTAATAAATCATCTTTCTCGTCCATAAAAATACCTCCTATATACTATATTATACACTATTTATGTGCTGTTGTCTTGTATTCGTAACCATATTTTTTAGCATTTGCTCTATACCAATTAGATAAAGTATCAGTATAAGCTTTTCTTTGTTCAGTTCTATTTTTTCCCGCTGCTCTTGCTGCGTTGTGATTTTGTTGTGCTTTTGCTACTATTTTATTATAGTCTTTATTTAATGCTCTATTAAAATCTAATGGTCTAGCGTTCTTTGTTGCTCTTAATGAGTATGTACCCTCTTTAGCAACTGCTCTTATTTCAGCTAAATTAGCTCTAGTTAAATGATTAATGTCAGCTGTACTAAATGTTCCACCGTATGTATCAGGATGATTATGTGTTAATGTTAATCCGGCTTGGTCTCCAGCATAAGCAACTCCTACACTGTGTTTATCTCCTCTTGCTGCTGCTAATATAGTACCATCTGAGCTTGACAAGAAAGCCATTTCTCTTTTTACGCCTGTCATTTGCATTAATTTCTCAAAATCTTTCATTGATTTTATCTTAGAGCCTTTGAAAATAGATACATCGAATTGTTTGCTATTATCTCTGCCTCTACTTTCTGGTAATAGTCCACCTTTTCCACCAGCTCCATTAAATGAACTTGAACCACGTCCTCCCATAATTACCTCCTATTATTAATGTCCTTTCATTCCATAATTTCTTTTCATTATTCTGCCTGATTTTGTTCTTCCATACCACTCAAAATCTAAAGTCTTATTTGTTTCTTCTCTTTTCTTTGCTTTATCTTTATCGTATTGTTTTAATTCTTTTTGAGTATATGCTTTTACTTTATATCCATAATCTTTAGCATCACTTATAATACTTCTTAAATCTTTTTTTACATCATAAACTTCATCATTAAACATATTGGCTAATTTGCCATTGCTTAATAATCTATAACCTACAACTGTATCTCCTGTATCGATTTCTACTGCTTTAACACTTTTAAAATATTCATCATTTCTTTTTTCTATTTCGTTAACCAATTCATCTTCTTGTCTTGGAGTTAGTCCATTTCTCATTGCGTAAGCTTCAACTGCTCCTTGTAAATCTCCAGCCGTCATATCTTCGCCTAAAAATGATTTTATAAAGTTCTCGTGTGGGTTATTATTGTTTCCACTACTAGCACCTCTACCACCCATATAAATTCTCCTATTTTATCTTTTTATATTGATAACCTTTGACTACATCTCCGTTATCATTTGACCAATATTGACCGTTTTTATATAATCTATTTTTATTCAAATAATAATCGCCTTTACCTATTGCACTTTTAATAAAATAGTCTTGATTTAACTTACCTAATTGGCTGAAGCCTCCATATTCTTTTCTTATCTTATTGTTCATTGTTTTTATGTCTTTGAATATGTAATATGTGCTATTTTCTCCATATCCTGTTTTTAGCAATACTGGAGAATTATCTAAAATATCTTGCGTAATATTGTCTTTACTTGACCAACTTCTTTCGCCTATTATTTCTTTTTCTATCCTATTATCATCTTCATAGCTATTGGCATATATTGTTATTTATTCGCCGTTTATAGTTTTGTCGTATTCTGCACCAGCTATTTTTCTTATGTCTAGCATTCTTTTATTGTTGCCACGTTCAAAACTACTTGCACCACGACCACCCATAAACTACACCTTAATCCTTTTCATATTTTCAGTAACGTGATTATCATAATAAACCACGTTTATATCTCCATAATCAAAATCGAGCTTACCACCATAAACTAATATAGTGCTTGGCTCGATTCTTCTTATCATTTCTTTTACACCATCTTCCCATATCTTGTATGCGTTCTCATCCCTTTTTACTCCGATAGTAGATATACTTACTATACTACCTTTAGGGATTCCATCAAAACAAAATTGAAAAGTGTCTGGCTCTGCCCAACTTATTGTTGGTATTACTTTTATACCCTCATTTTGATAATATTGTCCTATTGCTCTACTACGATATATATTCCATATTTTCATAGCCATAGGCATATCTAAATAAAGACTAAAATCAGGGCTTAAAATACATTCATATTGTTTTAGTATATCAATGTATTTTTCCTTGTTATTCCATATACGTTCAAATTGATAATCATCAAGATAGAAATGTATTCCTACATTCTTTTCTTGACTTGTCTTAGCATAGTTAAAACCTATTAATTTTTCAGGTATATAACCGTCATTGTAAATTATAGGCATTTGATAAAAACCTTCTAGGTTATCTTCATCAACTATATCTAAATTATAAGCATCGTTTGTTCTTTGTCTTTGATTTTCTTTAAATAGATTTTCAAAAGACAAATTTAAGTTAAATCCGAAGTCATCCATTTTAATATCAAGTATAGAATCTAACTCTTTTGCAAGTATATCGTCATTAAAACCTGTTTCCATATTAAGTTTATTATGTACTAATATATAAGCTTTCTTTTGTTCTTCCGTTAAATGTTCAAGCTTAATACATTGTATATTTGTAAAACCTAATTGTTTTAATGCTTCATATCTACCGTGTCCTTCGATAATTACATTGTTTTCATCTACCGCAATAGGGTCATTGTATCCAAATTCTTCGATTGACTTTATAATTCTATCTATTTGCTTTTTAGGATGTCTTTTAGCATTGTTTTCGTATGGAGTTATTTCATCTATATTTAGTTGTATTATATCCATACTAAACCTCGCTACATTATTTTTTCTTTTTATCTTTTAATACTGCTTCTACTTCTTCTTTTCCGTCTAATTCTTTTTTTTCTTCTTCTACTTTTTCAACAAATACTTTTTTAAAGTTATTGTTTCCATTTAAGAATTGAAATTTTTCGTTTTTTATCTCAAATTCTTCTCCAGCCTTTGGTACTCTATCAAGTTCAAGTGCTTTTAATTTTAATTCTTCGTATGCGTTAGTTGCTCTTACTTTCATTTTAAATCCTCCTATATTTTCATAATATAACTTTAAAGATTGGCACAAGTTAAAAGATTCGAACTCTTATCTTACAGCTTTGGAGGCTGTTGTTTTACCAATTAAACTACACTTGCATTAAAAAACAAGGTGTTAGCGCCACCTTGTCCCTGTTACTATGAGAATACATATTAGTGCTTATAAAAACACTATGTAAGGTATATTGGAAAAATAATATATTTTATTTGCGAGTAAACAGCTATTTATAAATAATTTATATACCCTACATACTATTTTTATAAAACAAAAAAACTACTGTTAGTTTGGCGCGTTCATTCCACTTAACAATAGTTTCTTGCATACTAGCTCACAAGTTCTAGTATGGTATTAGAGGTAGTCGACTGATTTGTCAACCAATATTAAAGAGGCTTTTTCAACCTCTTTCAAGTTTAATTTTACTTGCTCTTGAGTATACAGGAAACATTGAAGTTATTAAGTCCCGTTCCCTATCTCTATTATAATTATACTATAAGTATAATTACTATTTCTATATCAAAAATCTTACATTTATCGAACATTTATAATAAACGCATCTTTTTTAAAGCGCCTTTGATTTGTCTTGATATAGTTACGCTAGTTCTTCTCTTTAAATTTGCCATTTCATCTATACTAATAGCATTTATATAACGTAATCTTATTAGTTCTCTCTGATAGTCCGTTAACGCCAACATTCTTGCATCAATATCATCTACTTTTCTTTGTAATATATCTATTTCTTCTTGTAACTTTTTGATTTGTTCTTCTTGTATCTCGATGTCTTTTTCTTTTTTAATTAGCATAGTTTCTATATTTGAGTTAGTACCGTTGCCTTTACCACCCTCACTATATGTAGGAGTTATCTTTATTGCGTATTCTTCGTTTATTTTATCTATTATTTTTTTACAATCATTTATTTTTAAGTTTTTAAGTTTAATGCTTGCAATATTTTCTCTATATTCTTTTAAATTTTTTTCAAGAGTTTCATTATTCATTTGTAACCTCCTATTTTAATTTTTTATCTATTTGTTTTATTGCTTTTATTATTTCATTTATTTTATTTCCTATATCTAATTCATTATCATTTGCACCTGTTAAAAAGTGTATTTCTTCTATTGCTTGTATGTCTATTTCCTCTTCATTTTCTTCTGATAGAATTTCAAATTTATATTTCATTATTGTTATTTGAGCTATTGGTCTATGTCTTTCTTCATCTTCCATCATAAGATTTTTAAAACATATCAATCCATTTTCAACTATTAATGCTCCTGTTTCTTCACATTTTATAATTGTTCCGTCTTTTATTTCTTCATCTCTTATCATTCTTAATAATTCTACACCATCAACTATCATTATATTTTACTCTCCCTTTAATAATGCTTCTTCAAGTATATTAATCATATTTTTTTCTGCTTTATATACATTTTCGTCATATTTCCAGTCATTATAACTTGAAGTTGTTTTATATCTTTCTTTTTCAATTATTTCTCTTATTTTATCTTTACTAATACCATTTTCTTTTAACTCTGCTAATCTACTCATTCTGTTATCTAAATCAATTCTAAAACTTTCCGTAAGAAAAACAATGCAATTTCTTCTTCCTCTAAAATGTTTGCTTAATTCTACTACATCTCTTATTGGTTTATTTTTAGCTTCTATTATTTCTTTTAATTCTTCTTCATTCATAACTACACCTACCTTAACCATAAAATATTTCTATCAAAACTATTGCTGAAGTAAAGCTAGTTATTGCTTTATTAATTTCAAATATACATAAATTAAATAATGAATTTAATAATGCTATTGTTATTATTAAAGTAATCATCATTATAACCACCCCAATTCTTTACATTTTTCATTTATTGCTTGTAGTTCTTGCATACCAAATCCACAAGTTAATTCTATATCTTCACCATAACTAAATATTAACTTTGAAACTTTAGCAAACATTATATGGTGAATACATCTATCACCCATAAGTATTTCGTCAAACTTAAAAACAACTTCCGTTTGATTATCTCTTATTTTCTTATACCCTAATTCTTCAAACATCTTATCTGCTTTACTCATATTACACCTCTAAAAATTAACATTATATTCTACTTGTACTGTTCCGTATGGCACTTGCAATATCTTTTCTTTAATTTCATTAGTAATAAAATCTTCTTCACTTATAGTTTTAAAAAACCAACTTAGTATTTTATTTCCCTTATGTCTATATTCTTCTAGAACATATATTAAACAATATTCTTCATTTTCTTCAACTTCTCTTATATACACATCTGCACAAGGTATTGAAGTTATTTTTTTACCATATTCATTTTCCATAAAAAACCAATAACTCATTTCAGTTTCTGTTCCACCTGATATATTACCATATCCTATTGTAAATGCTTGTAAATATTCTCCCTCAAATTTAAATTCTTGTGTTGTTTTATTTTCTAAACCACTTATATTGTATTGTTTTACTTCTTTCCTGCCTATCGTTTCTTGTATTGTAATTAAGCCAAAAAACATTTCTAGTATCAGATATACTAAAAATAATATACAACCTAACATAAAAGTGTACGCTCCAGCTTCAAAAGTATCGCATGTCTCATTTCTTTGATATATAAAAAATATTATTAAAATTATTGTTATTACTATTATTGAACCTGTCATATTATTTCACCCCTTCTACCATTTTGTAGCTTGTTATTTTTATTGTTGTTCCATCTTCTTGCACACCATATACTTCTCCACGTTCTTTAAGTATAATGTCGCAATAAACTATATTCCCAAAATAATCAACACATCTATAATAATCATCGCTACAATACTGTATTCCAATAATTAATATTAGAAATAAAACAGAAATTATTACCATTGTTTTTTCAAACATCTTTCTCTACCTCTTTCTATATTCCCTAATCTTTAAATATAGTGTTTTCATCAACCATTTCATTATTAGTTATCTTAACTGTCATTTTTTTGTTTATTTTTATTACCATATCAGCTTCATCTGCATTAAATGGTAAAAATGCACTATGCCAACTTTCTATACTTTTTAAATATTCTCCATCTTTTACAAACAATGTTTTATCTTTCAATTTAGTCCCATCTTTTAATGAATAAATATAAGCTTGTCTACCAATAAAATTAGGTTCAATTTTTTTATATTCTGGGTATTCATTTATAAATCTATTATATATATCAAAAAATTCAGTTTTTAATTCATATATAAATCTTGGAAGTATTTTTTCTTGATAATCTTTTATAATTGCATTATCGAATAAAGCTCTGGGTTTTCCATCACAAATAAGTTTTATTAATTCGTTTGTAAATTGTTCTTCTGCAATATATACTAAGTTATCTCCAAAAAATGTTGTTTCTATAACAAAACTTCCATCTACTAATTCCTTTAAAAATCTAAGATTTAGTATAAATATATTTCCAACTTTGCCAACTGTATTACTTGGTTCTTCTAATATATTGTATTTCTCATCATTTTTATATTTTTTCCTAAAAGCTTCATATTTTGTTGCTCTGCTTGTATAACCCTTTTCTATTTGTTTTTTTCCAATCTTACAATTTGGTTTCCATCTTCCAACATTAAAACATTTTCCATTTTTATAAAAACTGCATTCTTTATAGTTATCACAATAAGTTATTTCTGCTTCTAATGGTGTTTCTTTTCCACCAAATGAACCTTTTCCACCATATATATTTATATTTATTTTTTCCATTATTTCTCTACCTCTTTTCTTGTAAAAAACACATTTAATAAGCATTTATAGGATGCCATCATTCCATCATATTGTTGTTTTGAAAACATATCAACCTCGTTATAACACTTTTCTATCATCATTATTTCTGCTTCTATATGTCTTTCAATATCTTTTAGTTTCTTATCTTTTGTTTCTAGTTCTTTTAATACATTTCCTAGTGCTTGTTTATCATTTTTATTTAAGTAAATATATTCGCCACCCTCATATATTGTTGATTGTAATTCTTTTACTCTTTCTATATCTTTATCTATCATTTCTTTATCACTTCCTTGTTTTCTCTTTTTATCCATTTTGTGCAACTATATGTAGGCTTTACAATATACTTACAAAACGGATATTTTCCACAATTTTTACACATTTTATTTACTTCCATAAATCCTCCTATTTAACTTGATTTATTATGTCTTGTCTTTCCTCGTATCCTTTTAATTTCATATCGCTATAATAGCTATCGTATAATGTCATAAAATCATCAAATCCTAATGTTACTTTCCATTTTTGATTATTTTTTCTATGAAATACTGTTGGCATTTCTCCTGACTTTGAATCTCTTATTGATTGTTCCATTGCTTTATCTAAATTTAAGTTCTCAACTCTTTTACACTCAATGTGAACATACTCTAGACCTATTACGTCTGCTTGTTCTAATCCACTACGTTGTTGACCTCTTATACATTTATAACCTCTCTCTGAAATTAAATTAGCTAGTTCTCTTTCTCCCTTTGCGCCTTTTGCTCTACTATTTATTTTTCCCATTTTCGAATCTCCTTTGTATAAAATCTATTCCATAAATTACTAATGTAGTTGGTAAAAATATCATTAGTAGTATTACTTTCGCCGTATCGCTTAATTCTTCAAATGCCTCGCTTGCAGTTAAATTTATTAAGTATATAAAACCTAATGCAAACCATGCTATTAATATAATTACAATTTCCATATTTACCTCCTAATCAATTCTTGGTATATAATTCATATTTTCTTCTATCATTTCGTCAATGTATGTATAAACTCCAAAATATGTAGTTTCTCCATATCTATTTTTACCTTTTACCATTTGTGTTGTTATGTTATACCCATCTTTTTTTCTTAAATAATCTATTATTCCACTTAATCTTGATGCTCCGTATAATTCCCACGCATCTTTTTGTGTTATACTTCCAAATTTTTTTAAATGATTTAAAATTCTTTCTTTTTGTGTCATTATCTTTCGTCCTCCCATTCTTTTATTAATTTTTTTGTTTCTCTTTTCATTTCTTGTCTATTAAACTTCGTTTTATGTACCTCTAATTCATTTGAGAATGAAATTTCAGCTATATTTAACTCGATACCAATATCTAGTGTATCTATCAACTCAATTTTGCATTCTCGTGCGTTGTCTATCTTTCTTTTTAACTCTTGAAAAGCATCGTTCATTCTAGCTTGATTTTCTTTTGATTGTTGATTAAACCATCTATGGTTTCCGTTCAGATAATAACGCACCATTTTCTATTGTTGCTTTTCCACCTTGACTGCGTTCTTTTATGTGATGATATGTTAGTTGCTTTAATTGGTGTTGATGCTTTCTCATATATTTTAATTGTTGACCTGTATAAACCTTGCTTGATTCTGGTCTTAAATGTAATCTATCTATAAAACACTCTGCTCCATAAAGACGTATCAATTCTTCTTTTGCTTTCTTGTTTGAATTTCCCATAAGCTACTCCACATTTCTTAGATTTTCTTTTACACATATTCTTAGTACCCTTTTCTTGTTACATTCCCAAGTTCGAGTATTAAAGAATTTACATTTTGAACAATATCGTTTTTTATACCTATATTGGTCTCCGTTAATTGAAGCTTGTTCACTTATGCTTACCATTTTTGCTTTTTTAATTTTTTCATTTAATTCTTGATACATCTTTAGTACCTCCTAACTCATTAAAATATAATTCTCTATTTCAGTTTCTTCTGCAGGATTAAGATTCTCATTTTGTTTTATAGTTCTTATAAGTTGCATTTTTTCTCTAAAATTTTCAGGTTGTTTTTTCATATATTTCTTTATAATTAAATTAATATTAATATTCTTTATTTCTTTAGTTGTTGTTAGTTTCGAGTTAGTTTGAATGTTAGTTTGTTTGTTATTTTCCACTTCTCCATATTGATATTTTTCCCAATTTTCAATGGTTACAACAATAAATTTGTTTGTTGATTTGACTGTTATTTCGTTTGTTGATTTTAATTTAGTAACACACGTTCTTACATTTTGAATTGATAACCCTAGTTCTTTAGCTAATTTCCCATAAGAAGTTATAAGACTACCCTTTGGTATTTCAATGTTATGCCAAATCTTATTTTCATAATTGACTTTTAATAACAAATGTAAAAATAATAATTTTGTATTTGTGTTGTTGTACCATTCCCATTTAAGAAAACTCCTATGTAGCTTTATCCAACCTGTATTTTCCATTAGTCCTCCTTTCGCCACTTGTCATATACTAGTTTTGTTTCGTCCCAATCTTCATAGTGCATTTGTAAATGTTTCTTTATTAAGTTGCCGTGATGCTCTCTATGTGTTCCGTTGTCAAAATCATGATGGCATTGAAAACATAATGTTACTACGTTTTGTGGTATTCCTAATCCACCTTGAGAACGTCTAATATAATGTGCATTTGGTGCTGCATACATAGACCCACATACAACGCATCTTGCTTTATCTCTTTTAAATACTTCTTCTTTTACTTTTTGCGATATGTCGCAAGCCTTACTACGTTTTGATTTCATATTTAATTCTCCATTAATAAATTTGCTTTTAAATCTTCTCTTGCACATTTATATAAACTTCTGCAATCTATGTGCATTTCTTGTAGATTTCTATAATGTTGATATGCCCATGTTTGAAAATCAGTTTTACTTACATCGTTTTCTTTTGCAATTACACTTGCAATACTTTGTATCTCACACCATCTTTGTGCTAGTATTAATGCTTGTGTAGCAATATCATTTAGTTCGCTTAAATCTTCTAATCTTTTATCCCTGTATCTTTTAAACAAATCTTTAAATTGTCTTGTATCTTCAGGTACTATCTTTTCAAATTCACTTTTCATCTATTCTCCTTTTGTATAAACAAATACTCTTTGTTTTGTATTTTGATTTACTATTGCAAGCCCTGTAATAACCTTATTTTCGATTTTTATTTTCTCGACAACAAATTTATCGTTGCAAGTTTTTTTCCCGTTTTTTTCATATATATTGCACTTATCAGCACTAATCCAAATAAATGGTGCTGTATAAAGTTCTCTACCTATTCCCCAATTAAAACAAGCTCTTTTAAAACTATCGCTTGCTAAACCTTTTTCTTTTTCAGTAAAACTTTCAGTTCCTGTATCTTCTTTGCTTATCCATTGACCTTTTTTATCGTCCCATATCTCAACAATGCAATTTGCGTTATCTCTTGTGTGTTTACGTTGCCAGTTAAACTCGCCTATCGTTTCATCTAATATATCTTGGTCTACTCTTGCGTCTTTATAAAGTAATAGGCTTAAACCTTTTTCATTTACCGTTGCTATTCTTACATCTATTTCTTCAGCTTTTAAATCTCTAAAAATCCCCATTTTCTAAATCCTCCATTAAATCCAAATAATCCATTATTCTTTTCTTAATCTCCTTTTCATTTCTTCTTTTAATGCTTTCTTTTTATTGAAAAGTGTAATTTCTTCTTCATTTAATATTGCTTGTTCACATATAAGTTGATAATCACTATATGTTTGTATTAATTCAGAATATTCCATATTAAAACCCTTGTGCCTTTCTATATTCTTTTCTACGTTCGTCTATATCATCTTCCCAATCTTCTTCGTATTCTATTTCTTCAGTGTAAAAATAAGCATCTAATAAAATGTCAACCATTTCCTGTTGTGCTTGTGATTCGTTTACATTTACAACATAATCTAATTTAAAATGTAGGTTTTCTTGTAACCAGTCCATTGCTTCTTCTAAATCCATTTTTTCGTATGGGTTATCGTTTAATACATATACTTTACTCATATTTTTTCTTCACTCCTATTTCATATAATTTAATATCTTTCTCGATTTCTGAAATACTTCTATCAGTTCTATAAAATTTACAATTCTCGCATTTTTTCTTTTGTAATGCGTAACATTTGATTTCCATATCTGCAAAACAATTCTCTTTCATATCTATGCTCCTTGATTTTTATTTTCTTTTTTGTTATAATTAAAGGTATAAATTTAATACCATTTAAGTTTTAAAATTAGAGTTTATTTTTCTTGCCGGATTGATAAGCTCTTTTTTCTTTTGTTTTATTTTTTTCACTTTTATTCCCCTTTCTTTAATTCAGGTAAAACGTATAACATTGTAAATGCAAACAATAAAAGTTGAATTATCAATGATAACGTTTCAAAATCCATTGATAAAATTCCTTGTGCTATGATTTTGCTTAAAAGTGTTATTCCATATAATGCACTAAAGAATAATGCCAATAAAAACATTCCTTTTAATCTTTCAAACCATTTAGACATTTTCGATAAATTGCTTTTCTTCATTTCTTCTTGCCTCCAATCCTTTTCTATTTTTTTCACTTCCTGATTTTGTATAAGCTGTTATATGTTCAGCTATTTCTTCAATCGTTCTTGTACCATTTCCTGTTAATTTCTTTAAATTTGAGTATCCTACGTTATATGTAAAACTAATAAGACCGTCTAACTGACTTTGTGTTAAATCTAGGTAATCGCAGTGATTTAAAACTTGCACTGTTACCTTTTGGACTTCTTCCATTAAAAGTCTTTCAGCTTCTTCAACTGTTATTTTCTGACCTTCTTTTATGCTTGAGTTACTTGTGCCGTACCCTATTGTGTAATTTGTTTCACCTTCAAGCTTATAGCTTTCTAACTCCAACCCTTCAAATTTTTTGATAAGTTCAATTCCTTCTTGAGATATTTGTGTAGGCACTGGGTGTTCAATCATAATCTCTCTAGGTTCTGATAAGCTTCTGCTTGTTACTTGCTCACTCACTTGCTCACTTGCGACCATTTGCGAACAGTTGCGTTCATTTGCGTTCGTTTGTGGTAACACATTGAGGAATATTGCAAGTAAAATATTAATAAAAATTAATCTTTTCATTTGTTACCTCCGTTATTTTAAAATGTAATACATTCCATCTATAAACGCTTGCATTTCTCTTGGCATTATAAAATCGTATTTTTTGTCATCAATTTCAATACTCATATTGTTAAAATCTGTAAAATTCATTTTTATTTTTTTGTCTGTTTTTTGTTGAACTTTATCAATCCTTTTTTGTAAAAAATCAATCATTTCTTGCATATTCATTTTCATTTCCTCCTAATTAATTTGATAACCAGTTATAAAATCATATTTTTGGTATGCTTTAGCACTAATACTATAAGCTTTTCTAAAAGTAGGATATTTTATTAAAAAACCACCTGTTTTTGTGTAATATACAACTTCTGTTGGCATATTTCCGTGAAAATCAATCTCCATCTTTAATCCCTCCTAAATTCCTTTATAAAAATGTATGTACTCTACTTTTCCGTCTATTGTGATTGTGTAACTTTCGTAACCTTTTCTTTTTAAATTTTTAATTCTTAAATTATTGAGTATTTTTTTCATTTGTTTCCTCCTTTAATATTTTTGCTAGTGTTAAAATTAAATCTTGATAAGCCTCGTTCATATTGTCCCTCTCTTTCGTTCTTGACAAGAACATTGTTAGTTAAAAAAAATTTCGTCTAATTCATTTGCTGTTAAATTAAATTTTTCTTTAATATTTTTGATTTCCACTCTTGAGAACTCTGTTCTACCAGCTATTTTTAATGATAATGTAGTTTCACTCATCTTTAAATATTCAGCTAGTGATTTTTGTGTTTCTCCATTTAATGCTAAAATTGATTTAAATTTTTGTTTATTCATATATCCTCCTTTCTTTCGTTCTTCTTAAGAACAATTACATATTATACTATTATTTTGTCCTTGTCAAGAACTTTTTTAATTTTTTTTAAATATTTTTTAATTTTCTAACAACAAAATATTGAATAACAAGAACAAGAGTGCTATAATTTAAATAAATAGGAGGTGTAAAATGGCAAAAGAAATTGGAACTATTATCAAATCCTTAAGACAAAGCAAAGGTATAACTCAAGAAGAACTTGCAAAAATTGTGGGATTACAAAGGTCTGCTATTGCTAAATATGAACTTGGTATTGTTGATAATATGAAACAAAGCACAATAAAAACTATGGCAGATTATTTTGGTGTACGACCATCGTATTTAATGGGTTATGAAGATGAACCTATAAGTAATAAAACATTACTTGTACCTGTTCTTGGTAAAATTCCAGCTGGTACTCCTTTATTTGCTAATGAAAATATTATTGCTTACTACCCTATTATTCCTGATTTATACGAATTAAATGAAGTAAAAAACTTATTCTATTTACAAGTAGTTGGCGATTCAATGAATAAATTATTTGAAAATTCTTCTTATGTATTAATGAGAAAACAAGACTATGCAGAAAATGGCGATATAGTTGCTGCTATTGTTAATGGAAATGATGAGGCTACATTAAAGAAATTTAAAAGAATAGATGATACTTTTGTTATGTTAGAGCCAGATTCTACTTTCGAGGAGTATCAACCTATTATAATTAATCTAAAAGAAATTGATTTTAAAATTATAGGTAAAGTTGTTGGTAACTTTAGGAAATGGTAAATAAATTTTAGGAGGTATTATTATGGCATTAAAAAAATGCAAAGAATGTGGTGCAGAAATTAGTTCTTCTGCTGACGTATGCCCTAGTTGTGGCAAAAAACTTAAGAAAAAACATCCTATTTTAGGTGGTATTCTTATTATATTAGGTATTATGATATTAATTGGTGGTAGTGCATCAAATGTTCAAACTACTCCAACTAATACAACTGATACTAATATAATTGTTTCAAGAGAAAATTACGATAAGGTTGAAAAAGGAATGACAATGGATGAAGTAAAAGCAATTCTTGGTGAGCCTATGAGTACAAGTGAAAACGAAACACCGGGTGTAGGTACTATGATTTTACATCATTATCAACTACCACTTACAACAACTGCTATTGATATATGGTACTTAAATGGTACAGTATATTCAAAAAACTTTACTGATTTATAATAACTACTAAAGACTAATTTTTATAATTAGTCTTTTTTTGGAGGTAATATGAACGCTTATGGATATTGTCGCTACTCTAGCGATTTACAAAATGAGGCATCTATTGAACAACAAAAAAATGAATTAAAAGAATATGCAAATAAAAACAATATTAGAATACTTGATTTCTATTGCGATGAGGCAAAATCAGGTACTAAAGACACAAGAGAAAACTTTCAATGTATGATAAATGATTGTAAAAAGAAACTTGTCGATTGCATTCTTGTTTGGAAAACTGATAGATTTGCTCGTAATGCTCAAGATTCTTTATTTTATAAAATGAAATTAGAAAAATTAGGCATAAAAATTATATCTATAACTCAACCTATTGATTCAACTACACCTGAAGGTCAATTAATGTATACTCTTTTAGCTGGTATGGATGAATATTATTCAAAAAATTTAGCATCCAATGTAAAACGTGCTTTAAAAATGAACGCACAAAATTGTCAATTCAATGGAGGTATTGCTCCACTTGGTTATACTATTATAGATAAAAAGTATGTCGTAAATGAACAAGAACGACCTATAATTGAAAATATATTTAATTGGTATATAAACGGGTTAGGTGTTTTAGAAATCGCCTCAAAATTGAATCTCGAAGGTTATAAAACAAGAAAAGGAAAACCATTTGGCAAAAATTCGGTATATGATATAATTAGTAACGAAAAATATACTGGTACTTACATTTTTAATAAAGGCACAAAAACTAACCACAGGATACAAAATGAAAACGAAATACGAATTAATGATGGTATCCCCCCTATTATTTCAAAGGAAGTATATAAAAAAGCTATGGAAATGAGAACGAAAAACAAACAAAGACCAGCTGCACAAAGTTCAAAAAATGTTTATCTTTTAAGTGGTAAAATAATATGTGGTAAATGTGGAGCAAGTTATTGTGGTCAAACTACATCTAAAACCAAAGGCGAAAAAACTTATCGCAAAGGATGGTATTTCTGCTCTAATAGAAATTCACTTAATAAATGTGATAACCATCGTATAGAACAAGATTTAATAGAACAAGTTGTAACTGATGCACTAATTGAAAAAATAATGAATGGCAAGTCAATGGAAACTATTATAGAAAACATAAAAATACAATATGCTAGTTTAACTGATAAAGTAGAAATAGAAAATAAAAAAGCTAGACTAAAAGAAATACAATCAGAATGTGATAGTATAGTAGAAAATATAGGCAAATTTTGCAACGATAGAATATTACAACGATTACAATCTCTTGAAAATGTAGAAAAAGAACTTATAGAACAAATTGAATTTTTGGAAAACGCAAGCGGAGCTAATATTGAAGTTGATAAAATTATAGCTGTTCTTCAGAAAGACATCAAAGATTTAAAAACAAAATCAAAACAAGAATTGAAAATACTTATAAATAAATATATAAAACAAATAGTTATCTATTCCGACAAATTCAGTATTGAGTATACTTTTAGCGATATTATCGAAAGTCGTAATCTTAGCGACAACCGAACCGTCGCTACCAGACAAGTTTACGATTTTTTTGAAATCGGCTTAATTATTAAAAAGAGATGCTTTTAAGCACCTCTTTTTTTATTTTCTCTTATCATTTCAAAGTATGTATTGACGAGTTCAATGTCTACTATTTGTTGACCTTTAAAATAATTTAAAAAATCTTCTTTACTAATCGCATACTCATCCATACTTTTTCCTCCATAAAATTTTCTTGCTAAATTAATTTTTTTCTTTTATAATATTTCTATGAAGTGAGAACGGCAATTCTCACTCCATATTAGGGGTTAAGTAGATTGTCCTTTACTCAAATCTACTATGGATTTATTTTACTTGACTCCTAATTATTTGTAAATTGCGTTAAAAACATATTTTTTAAAATTTTTAAAATCTTAAAAAACTTGAAAAAAGCGCACTTTTTATATAATTGTGTTGCAAAAAACACAAATTGGGGGTAATTTATGAAAAATATTGTTAAAACTAGACTAGCAATTTTGCTTAAAATCACTGGTTGGAGTTTACAGGAACTTGCAAATAGAAGTGATTTATCTTTAGATACAGTCAAAAATTTATATTATGGTAGAATTGATAACCCTAAAATTGAAACTTTAATTTCAATCGCCGAAGCTTTTGGTATTAGTTTAGATTATTTAGTAGGCAGATTAGATTATGCTGAACACGAATTAAAACATTTAACTATTTTAGGGACTTTAGATACAGACACAAAAGAAATAATTGAATTAATTGTAAAACGTGCAATAGAAAAAAGAGCCAAAACTTAGGCTCTTTTTTATTTGGAGGTAGCAGTTGGAATTGCACCCACGATATAAAGTTTTGCAGACTTCTGCCTTACTACTTGGCTATGCTACCGTTTTGGTGCTGATAACAAAACGTTCAGCACCTTATTTTATTTTACTTTCCACGCACAACGCATTACTCTATCTGAACAATCAAACGAATCGTATAAATCACCATTTATAGCACACGTTATGTGTCCGTCCATTGTTATTAGATACGTTTTGTATGGGTGTTCTTCTATAAATTCTCCGAACTGTTTTTGAAAAATGGCATTCTCGAACATATCTTTTATCTAAATATTTTTCTATAAAATCTACGTTATCTAATAAAATACCATCTTTTTGAGCTAATATAGTAAGCTTTTCATACGTTTCGTCCCACGTTTTACCTTCAGCTTTTGAAATTGCTCTTACCGTGCAATCGCTGACATCTTTTTTAAGTGGGTTTGCGTTATAATAAACATACATTACATTTGACTCATTTCTTTTAAGCTTTTTTCAATAATTTTCTTTTCTTCTTGTGAAGTTGCTGTTTCTTTTAAGTATTTTACAAAATCAGCTACACAGTCCATCATATATTCAAGTGATTTAAACTTTTTATCTTCCGCTCCATAGTTACCGCGGTTATATTGCTCTTTACCTTCTTCATATTGATTATATGAATCTTGCATTTCTTCAAGCATTTCTTCTCCGCGGTATCTACCCCTTGAATCTCTTTGTCGTCTACCATAATTTCCACCTTCTGAATATGCACCTTCACGAAAATTACCGCGTCTACCATATCCGCCTTCGCCGTATCCACCTTCTTGATAGCCTTCTCCATAATTTCCTCGTGCAGCATATCCTCCTTGAGAATATGATTTTTGCTCCATTTGTTCAATTTCCATCAAGTCTTTTTTAATATCAACTAGCTTATCAATAGCATCTATTGTCGCAGTTGAAGAAATACCTTGTTCAGTTAAAGTTTCTAGTTTTTTATCAACTTCTTTTTTTAATTTATCCATAATATACCTCCTATGCTCCTGCCTCTGCAGTTGGTAACACATCAGGTGCTATTGTTCCAACACAAGGCAATTTTCTTTGAACTATAAAAGACCCTGCTCCGTTTGTATTTACTCGTGTAGGGTATAATGTTCGTGTTCTTAATTGACTAGCCAAAACTTGTCCACAGCATTTGTCTAATAATGGATAAGTTGTGCCGTCAATCGAAATCTCAACTGTTGCATTAATTGTTGTTTCATCAGGGATAGCTTGTGCAATTACAATACATTTCTTACAACCGTTTATATATGCCGAAGTAGTTGGTAATGTAATTGTTAAAACATCTCCCGCAAATGCCACAGCTTCACTTATTACTAAATTTCTGCATAATCTGCATTCATTTACACAGCTCATATTTTCTCCTCCTTATAATAAAAATGGGGAGTTTTTTAATCCACTCCCCTTAAAAATCAACACTCTTTAAGAGTGGAACAAATATTTAATTAATATCCGCAGCCACAGCCGTTGTTTCCATATCCTGCAAATTGACCACAACAATTTGTTGGGAAGTTTACTGGTGTAGGACCATTTACGACATAAGCAGGCACTGGGCAATCATTTCCAGTTCTTCTTAAGATTTCAGCTACGTTAGCGTCCATAGTTGCTGTTAAGTAGTTGTTTTGTCTTTCTTGAGAAGCTGCTAATTGTAATTTGTTTACTTGTGCTTGTAATTCAGCGATTCTATCGTTTTTAGCTTCTAATTTATTTGCAACTAATTCTTCATGTAATGCTCTATAATTAGCGTTTTGGTTTTCGATTATGTCTCTTGTGTTTCCACATAATGTTTGTTGAATTGCACTTGTGTTCATTGCCATGTTGTAGTTAATTCCATCAATAGCTCTTTGTGTCTTGCAGCAACAGTCAGCAAACTCTCTACCTAATTGGTTACTTGTTTGTAAGTATGCAATGTTTAGTCCATTGAATCCTTGACATAGTGTGTTTTGCACTCCGTTAAATCCGTTTACAATAGTATTGTTCAACGCAAATGTAGCATCGCAAATTCCACTATTTACTGAGTCTAATTTTCTTTCGATTGTTGCGAAGTCAGTTGCTAAAATATAGTTGTCAGCAACTCCGCTTCCACCTCTACTTCCACCGCCATTTCCACCGAAGTTTCCGAATCCTCCTCCGAAAATTCCAGCGATTACTAATAAAGCGATAATCCAAGACCAATCTCCGCCACCAAATCCTCCACCATTATTACTTCTTGTTAAGGCAAGGACATCTGATGCACTTAATCCGCTTGATTCTCCCATGTTCATTCCTCCTTTTTAAAAATTGATTTTTATATATAAACCTTGCAAGTTTTATAAACTATTTAATTATTCCTTTTAGTAAATTTTCTAATTGCTCTTTTTTGATTCCATTTTGATTACACCAATTTGCAATAAATTCAGCCCTTTGTTCTTCGTTTTGTTCTTTTAATTGCATCGCAAGTTGTTTTTGCTCTGGATTTAGCATTGACATTATTTGATTTAAGTTGATTCCACCTAAATTCATTGGAAATTGACCTTTAAACATATTTTGTAATGAGTTCATATAATTACCCTCCTACCATTTTTTATTGCCTTTATTTTCATTCTCGTGCGTTGTTTTTAGCTCGTTAAATTGTTTTTGCATATCTTCCATTAATTCTTGTCTTATTTTTTGTAATTCTGCATTAAAATCAATTTTTGGCTCCTGCTTTTCTTCTAACTGTTCATTTTTTTGAACGGCTTGAACAGTATTCTCTTTTATTTCTTTCATTTCGTATGTGATTACACTAGGTATCCCATTCTCAATTTTTTTAATGTAGACTTTTTCATTTTGTGCATCTAATAGAAAAAGAGGTTTTTCACAGCAATATGGATAATTTTTAGCTTCCTCAAAACTTCTAACTTGCACACCGTAAAAATCGTAATTAATTAATGGCTCGCCCATTTGTGGTACTTGTGGTATCATTTGTGGTACATTTTGCATTTGTGCCATTGGTTGATAATTCATTGATTGCATTACTGGGTATCTTTGACCCATAAAGTTTGGATAATTATTCATATTAAAAACCTCTTTTCTATTAAATTTAGAACACATTTCTTAATAGGGTTCTCCTGATGCGTTCTCTTTATGGTTGTATTTTAGAACTTTTTTAACTGTTTTAACACGAATTAAAAACGCAAATTTCACGCAAAATTGCACAAAAAAAAGAGAGGGTATTAAACCCTCTCCAATAACATTGCTGTGAATATATTTCTACTCCACACTATATTTAATTTTTCAAATGCACTTGCCTTAAGTTGTTGCAATCCTCTTACAGATATATCAAGCATCTCTGCTGTTCTTTCTTCTGTCTTACCTTGCATTTCTATTAATTCTATTATTTGTCTTTCCTTGTCTGTTAAATTTACATAGCCTAGAGCTATATTTACTAAATCCTTGCTTGGATTCTTTAGTATCTTTCTTATATCGCTTTTTTCCATATTTCCTCTTTCCAAAGGAAATCTGCTTAACCCCTATTTTATTTTACGCCGCCTAACCATTTGCAGAAACCGATTTTATAGTTTCCAGTATTTCCAACTGGGTATCTAACCATCGCTCTATTATTAAAGATTCCGAAACAGTCGCAACTCTCTCTAGGGTCTAAACTACCAATTTTTACTGTGCAATTTGTGTCTGCATATACTGGCTCACTTGTACTTCCATTTTGATATACTCTCACTTCTTCATCGCCTCCTTGATTATTTTCTTGACTTAAATATTTTTTTATCATATTTAAAAATCTATCCCAGCCTAAATCCATTGTTCTATGAGGACAGTATTTTTTAGAATAATCATAATGTCTTTTTACTTTGTCTATTCCCCAATTTCTTTCTCTTAAAAGTGTAGCAATATATTCTGCAGCTTTTTCTTCTGCTTTATTGAATCTCGCTCCACCTGATTTAGAATAGCAAATCTCTATTCCTATTGATTTTCTATTTCCTTTTCCGTTACTGCCGTCTCCTGCGTGAAAAGCGTTACGTTCAAAAGGTATAGTTTGAATTACTTCTTTGTCGTCAATTACAACATGATAAGAAGTGCTTGTATTATTGTTTATCATATATTTTGCTTCGTTTCTTGCACTTGCATCATTTGCTGTGTTATGTACGCATATTTCTTCGGCTTCCATTTTATAAGGACATTTTAAGTTATACTTTGATGTAGGTACTAACATTTTTACAACTTCCATATTATCCCTCCTTAATTTCAGGTCTATAATCTAAAGCTTCTTTTATCTCATCAAATATTTTTTGTACTAAATTCTCAATAATTCTAACTGGTATTAGATTAAAGGGGAATGGTAATCTTACCAATACCCCATTTACTACTGTGTTAAATTTATCTCTATTATCTTCTAATAGTGATTCTGCCTCTACAATTAAATGTCTTATAACGCTTTTTAAGCCATTTTTATAAACTACCCATATAAGATATATAGTTATAATTAAAACTGCTAATATAATCATTATCATTTGAAATAAACTCATAAAATTACCCCCCTATTTAACTATTTTTATTGGTATTTCTTTAAATTCATCGTAAATGTCGTGCATCATTCCATTTCCACCTAAATTAAAGTATTCCGTAAACATATGGTCTAAATTTTCTTTATCTAATAATGTAATGTAGCCATTAATTTTATGTTCTCTAAATGTTTTTATAAGTTCGTTTCTTAACAAGGCTTGAACACCATTTTCGATAGCTTTTCTTTTTAAATCTTGTTCTTCAAATCTCTTCTTAATTTTTCTATATGTAAAACTAACAAAAGAACATACTGCAGTTAGCAATACTTCAACCCAGTATTTTAAAATAAAATCTCCCATTTCAAACCTCCTATTCTAAAATAAGAGGTTCTTCGGAATTTTCAACATTTTCTTCTAGTATTTCATCAATAGCAGAAGAATTTTCGTTTTCTTTACTGTTTTTTTCTTCAATTAAAGCATCTATTTTAGATAAATCCTCAACTGTTAATTCGCTTTTTGAATACCAACCTAATGCTAATTCTCTTACTTTGTAATCTGGTTCTTTTCCTATTTTTTCTATTAATAATTTCATAATAAATTCATTTAAACTAAACATTTTATATACCTCCTAAACTTAATAATGCACTTTCTAATTTACTTAATCTAATATCATTACTCATTAAAGCATTACCACTTAATTTCATTTCAGCTTCACTACCATAACTATTTATATTTGTTACTTCATAATATGAGTGTGCTTTCTCTAATGCTTCTAATTGAGCTATTAATGTTGTATCTGTTATTTCTTCTATTGTTGGTGTTGCTAGTTTATAAACGATATATACAGGTGTTCCGTTATTATATTTTTCTTTTAACCAAGCTGTAAAGTCTTCTATTGTATCATAATCTTTACACATTATAGCAAGTCTATTTGGTTCACGTGTACCCCATGTGCAATAATCTCCTTTTTCTGTTAATTGTGAAAAAGATTTTGATATTTTTTTAAAGTAATTCATATATAGCATAGTAGAACCATTATCTTTAAACGTTTCGTTACAATTGAAAAAATTTAAACCTGTACTACTTGTACCAATACTAAATATTTCATTTCCTGTAAATTCGTTTTTTTTCCACTCTATTGGTCTATACCATTTACCATTTTCTTTATATGGTTTTCCACTATACATATTAAATGGTATGTCTAATGGAAATTGTTGATATTTTGTTACTACTTCAAAATATACATTTTCTAACTCGCTTGGTGTAAGAGCTTTATCATCAAGTCTTGCTATTCCAATTCCAAAATATCCTTCGTTTGAAGTAGTAAAAGTAAAAGCTTTTTGAGTTTTCCAGCCACTATCATAAAAAGATGTATTTGTTGGAAAAACATTTGTTGCTAAAGCTACTGCATATTTATATTTAGATAAATCTAAGTTTGTTAATATACTATAACTTTTACCCATTTCAACCTTTACTTCTTGAGTTGAAAAAAGTCTGTTTGCTCTACCTACTTCTGACACACTACCTTGTCTAAATACATTGTCAAAGAAATTATCACTTACATAATTATCATAATGACCACTAACACCTTTTACTTCGACAGGATTTTCTATGCTAGGCTCTCCATCTTGTTCTATTCCACCATTAATAGATATAGGCATTGGTAATTCTCCTGTATCTACTAAATGTGAACTTACTGCGTTAAATGGTATTGGTTTATGGTCTTTTAGTAATCTCTCTACTTGTTTTTCTAAATATCTTATATCTATATTTTGTGAATCTATTAATTTGATTAATTCTGAATCATCATAGTTTTTTAATGATGCCAATTTATTGCCTTCAGCATCGGTCATCAATCTTTTACCAATTTCGCTATTTACTTTATTTCCGAATGCACTTTCTGCAGCTTCAGCCAATTTTTGTATATCTAGTGGCACGTTAGCTTTGTCAGTTGCTTCAGGAAATGGTAAATTGTAATTTGCTGTTTTTCCCATAAATTACCTCCTACGCTACACGTTTCCAATAATAAACGGTTTTATATGGTGGCATAATAGAAAATGCTTGTCCTTTTCCCACTGGTTCTGTTTCATATTCAGTAAGATTTGCATATGGTTCTCTACCACCTTTACCAGCAGTAGGGTCAATGTTGGCTTCGTATGAATTGTATCGTTGATATTTATGTTTATGTTCTGGTAAATTGGCAATAGATAAAGTTTTATTTTCCGAACCTCCTGTTTCATCAATTTTATGTGTTGTATCATTTGCACCTAAAGGAAACATACCCATTAATTCACGTTCCCATGTAAAACCTAAATATGTTGAATAATCAGTATCAGTAAAATCTATAAATCCTCTACCTACTGGATATACCATATCTAATAAATCTCTTTGCATTGGATTCATAACACCACCATTTATTGGTGTACCAGTATTAACAATAGTTCCGTGGTGTTGGTGTAAGTGTTACATTTATTGTTTCTCCAGTTGCATTGTTCTTCATATCGTATGTTAGTGGGTTTTGCACCTCTCTATCAACAAACTCTTTCGCATAATTTCTTGTATATTTTTCTGGTATTTCAGTCATTTTTTCTCCTTTCTAAAAAAGAAATAGCATACTTAATTAGTATGCTATATTTTCTTCTCCACAATAAAATGTTCCCGAATATTCAAATGTTTTCATTGATTCTTCAATGTAAATATAAACTTCATATAATATTTTTTCTAAAATATTTAATTGCTTATAATTTAATGAATTAGTATATTCTATTGTATCTTTTATATTTAATGCTTCTTTAAAAGCTTTTACGTTATCTCTTATTTGATTAATATAATCTATAAAAATCAAATCAGTCATTTTCCATTTATCTTCGTTTAGCAATTCTTCGTAAGTTACATCAGGTATATCTGCATAAGTTGAATAATTATCTAACAGCTCCTGATATAATGTAGCGATATAACTTTTAACAGGATTGATTGTTATTTGTTTTCCTATTACTTCTAGTTTATTCGCTAAATTAATATAATTTTGCTCTATTCTATCTAAATCAGTATAATTCAACGTACCTTTTAAAAAATCTTTGCTATCAGGGTTTTGTTTTGCATAATCAACATCTGCTTGAGTTCTATCGTATATAAATTTCATATTATACACCCTCCCTTATTCCAACATAGCCAGAATATATATCTCCAGTAAATGGAAATTCTACTGTACCTTGTTTTAATATTGCATTATCGATTGTAATGCTTTTTCTGAATCCACCTTTTAAATCGATTGACATTTCAGTTATATTACCCAATAGCTTAAAGTTATTAAATGTATTAACTGATACAAAATCTCCTACTATTTCTTCATCTCCGCCAATATCTAGTGTAGTTTTATAAGTAGAGTTATAATGATTAAATATTCTATCCGCTATTTGTGTTATATTATTTTTATTGATTAATTTTATATCTTTAACACTTAATACACTCTCTTTTATATTTCCTTTGCTTAATCTTTGTATTAATATTGTTGTTTGTTCTTCTTGATATTCATAAGCTTCAAGTCTATAACCATCTTCATTTTCGCAAAGTATCGTTGCAAAATTATTTCCAGATTCAATTATTATACAATTTGTCGCAACTAATGTTATTGGGTCAATCGGGTTAGAAAACTTAACTGTTATAATTCCCAATTCATTACCTTTTGCAACTTCTTTTAATTCTTCTTTTAAAACATAGTTAGATAGTGCAAAATCAATACCTGTTATAGTTTGATTTAATTCAACTTCAGTTGTATCTACTTCTTTTCTATTATCTTCGATAAAACTTTGTACTTGTGTTTTTTGTGGTTTAAATATTTTAATTCCATCAACTCCACTTGTAGTGCATACCGCACCACTTACAAATAAAATTTGTTGTAAAGCTTGTCTGCAAGAACACATAGGCACATAACCTGTTACATATATTTCTTGCAAAGATTCTTCAAATTCATAATCACTTATATTAGCTTGTTCAAATATCTGAATTATTAAATCACTTGCTTTTATGTTTGTATAAATTCCACCTTTAAAAGTGTAATTATCTAATACACCTATTAAGTCGTGAGCTTGAAAATCTGCTTTTGCTACACTAGGATTTGACCATCCTGTTAAGTAAAAATTTCCAATAAATAATTTTCTATCGTTTAGATACTCATATACTGATATTTTTTGATTTTCTTGCATATCTTTGTAATAACCATTTGGATTTACTACGTTAAATAAGCTTTCTTTATCAATAATTGAGAAGTCTAATGTATTTACTGGCAATTCACTACTTAATATATTTATTGAGCTATCACTATCAGCGCTTTCTATATCAATTTCACTAAATATCTTTTCAAAACCGTACTCTATATCTAGTATTTTTAAATATCTATTTGGTAAATTCATTGAATAAAATGTAATGATTATTTTGTTGTAATTCTCTATTACGTTTTTCTCTAAATATGCTTTTGAATTATTAGGATAATATCTATTTGAAAAAACAATTTCGCCATCGCTTAAGTATGTTATTAATAAATCATCACAATAAGCATCATCGCCAAATTGTATTGTTATACCCGCGCTAGTATGATAACTATCGAAATCTATTACTAATTCTATTGGGTTTTCAAACATATTATCTAATCCACTCATAATTGAACTACAATAGCCCGTATTTGAATAATTATCTTGTGGTAATATATTTTCGTTACCATCTAATAAAAACGTGTTTTTTTCCAATGTCGCATAATCTTGACCTATGCCTTGTCTTATATCTTCTATATTAGTTACTTGATTTTTTTGAGTAATATTTAATTCGCTATCGCCTTTTGCTGTTACATCAGTTAAATCTAATCTTATTTCAGTTTTTGTCATATTACACCTCCTATGTTCTACGAGGTTTTTCAGCTGTAAA
>JAZLBY010000067.1:0-18401 GCA_045613965.1 Candidatus Scatovivens sp. | reverse complement strand
TACATTCCTCCTTAAATTTTTGATGTATTTATTTGAAATGTAACCTCTACAATATATTCAAAAAACAAATACATTGTACAAGCTACTATCCAAATAAATATCCTTTATCATTTTACTATAACTAAAAAAAAATTGCAATAGAAAGTATTATTTATATCTATAAGCAAATCGTTTTTTTCTTTATTATATCACGCATTTTTTGATTTTATTTCAAAAATATGATATAATTATTATGTAAATCATTGTATTTACAAGTTACCCTGCAAATTTACGTTTCTATTGAAATAAACTTTGGAGGGTAATACCTCCAAAAATCTAATTCTGGAGGAAACAACATGCGGAAAACTACTTTGATTATCATTTTGATTATCGCTATTCTGTTCAGCATGACTGCTTGTGCAGAACTTTCTTACGAGACTAAAACTATCGAAGCCACAGTTGTATCCTGCAAAGAAGGAACATTCTTCCCCGAAGAAAACTACTTGGCTCAAGCAAATATTTGTCTCGCTTTCGAGAAGCTTGAACTGTATGCATATTACAAAGCTCTTGCAGACGAACATGGACATTATGACTATCACATCACCATTTCTTACAACGATGTTGAAACTGTCATTGTCCGGCTTGACCAGTATGAAATTGGTTCTACTATCTCGCTGGAAGCCACTTTGGAATATTCTGATGGTGTCTTGACTAGAATTGACTGTGATTAATCAAAGGAACGCTACTTGAAGCAATTCAGGTAGCGTTTTCTTTTTTTGCAAAATTAAAGAACCTACATAAATGTAGGTTCTTAATAATTATTTTCTTAAAGATAACTTTTTAAC
Source organism: Candidatus Scatovivens sp. (assembly GCA_045613965.1). Taxonomy (GTDB): domain Bacteria; phylum Bacillota; class Clostridia; order TANB77; family CAG-508; genus Scatovivens. The sequence goes on along the minus strand of JAZLBY010000067.1, from coordinate 17,577 downwards.
TATTTCTCTATATCTATTAACATCTTTTTCTGCTAAGTAGTTTAATAAGTTTCTTCTTTTACCAATCATTTTTAATAATCCTCTTCTTGAGTGATTATCTTTTTGGTGAACTTTTAAGTGTTCTGTAAGTTCTGTAATTCTCTCTGTTAAAAGAGCGATTTGAACTTCTGGAGAACCTGTATCATTTTCTTCTCTTTTATGAGTGTTAATGATTTCTTGTTTTCTCTCTTTAGTCATGTTAATATACCTCCTATAATTATTTAATTTGCCATAAACCGAGAATAAAGTAGGTTTTCCTTTAAACTAAGTAAATGGTAGCTTTACAGCATTATTATTTTACTACATTATTTTATAAAAATCAAGTAGTTTACAAAATATTTATTATTTTACTTATTCTGATACTTTTTTATTTGCGTTTTCAATAATTAAAACAAGTTCAATCACTGCAACTACAGCCATAGCATTAATTATAAATGCAGAAAGAGGAATACGAGTAATTGATATAACACTTGCTATAACTCCTTCTGTTACTAATATTTTTAATGCAGCATTTCCTAATATTTTTATTGGATTTGATTTTCTAAATCTTACTATAACAAATGCAACAATTAACACAGCTGATATAACAACTGGTTTAAAATATAATTTTAAAATATCTCTAATTCTAACATTTGAATTTGATTTTACTATAACACTTAAAGCATCTATTTCTGTATTATATTTTTCATTTATTTTTCTAACTAGATCAGCTTTTTCTTCATTAGTTATAGATTCAACTCTTACATTAATAGCATCTTGAAATTTATCTAAATGTTTTACTACAAATCTTTTGTTTCCAAAAACATCTTCACATATTGCCTTTGCGTCTTTAAGTGTTATTTCTTTACCAACAACAATATTTAAAGATTCGTGTTTTTGTAATGTCAATGATACTTTAAATCCTTTTAAAGCTACAACTACTATTCCAGCAACTATTAAAAGAATTATACCTAATAATATTATCTTTTTGCTTCCCTTAAATTCCATAATCATTCCCCTTACTTAACTAAATTACATCTAATGCACGAATTACTAACGCATTGTATAAAGCTTGTACTAATATTCCCCAGAACAAAACCATTCCTATACTTGTTATTATTATTCCGTTCATACATGTAAATATTACAGCTAGTATCATTACTGGTACTAAAGCTATATATAAATCTTTACTAACATTTCTATATACAACTTTTGTAAGTGTATTATCATTAAATCCATTTAATATTTTTAATGAGAAAATATAATTAATTACAACTACTAGTGCAAATGCAATTAAAGCATTTAAAGTCATTGTAATTTGTGTATATCTTAATGATAAAGATAAAATTGCAATATATCCAACGCTTATAACTGCTAATTTAAATCCTTTTAATTTATATTTTGCAATCATATAAGCTGATAAAATAACTATAGCTGTCCAGAAAACAACTTTTATAATCATAACTATTTCATCTGTAATTTCTGATGCAATATAATTATCTCCAGTTAATGCATAAACTAATGGAAGTTGTTTACCATTAATTATATTTGTTAATCTATTTAATTGTTCTGACATTTCATTAAATGTAGCTTCATCTGTAGCTGGTTCACCCATTGGAACATTTAATTGTCCATTTGGTATTTCTTCTCCAAAATATGTTGTTACTAATACTTGTCCATCTAATCTAACAGTTACATATTTTGTTGAAGCTGTACCTTGTCCATCTACAGTTTGCATATACTTTTTACTAATTTCTGCTAATTTTTTTGTTCCTTCTTCATTAGCTTGAATGCTCATATATATTTGAACACCACTACCATCTTCAAGTTCTGATGTAACTCCTGATACTTCTTTAATATCTGAATTATCTAATAAAACAACACCAGTTTGATGATCTACAACATCAATTCTTCCTTTTGTAAGAATTAAAGATTTTTCTAATTCTATATTTTCATCATCAGGAACTTCTACTAACATTTCTCCTGTAATATCATCCATTCTAATGTTATATTCATATCCAGGAATTGTTTCTAATCTTTCTTGTATTATTTTTTTAGTTAAATCAAAATTTTCTTTTGTTACAACACTATCTTCATTTTCTTTTAAAGTTCTTTTCTCTACAGCATAACCTGTTGCAACTCTAGCTGCGTTAGCAGCATCATCATTTTGTTTTTCTTCATCTTTTTTTGTAGCATCAGTTTCTAATGTGATTCCAGTTGTACCTACTGTTTCTGTTCCATCTTCTGGTTTTCCAACAACATTACCATCTTTATCAACATATACTTCTGTATCTACAGTTGAAGAATCTAATTCGAAACGTAATTCTCTATATCCATCTAGTTCCATTCCTAATTTATAATCTTCAACGATATTAACCCATACTCCTAAGAATTGTTTATTAATTCCTGCAAATGCTATTACGCTTAATAATACAATAACTAATAGTACTGCAATTGTTCTTACTACTTTTATCTTCTTTTCCACAATAATTACCTCCTACAATAAGTTTGTATCATTAATGATAAGTTCAAACCATAATCCTAAATATTTGGCTGCTTTTTTACTCATTTTTGTTCTTTCCATAAATATTTCAAAATAATCGATTACAGGACAGATATTAGTATCTATTTTTAAATCTAAAGTAACTTTTCTCTCTTCTGTATCAACTTTTAATTCTGAATGAGTAACTGCATAATTAACTTCATCATGCTTATCAAACAATCCTCTATCTTTTTTTGATACTCTGCTTCTATGAGCATCTGACTTATCAGCTAAAATTAAGGCTGCTGAAATATCACTAACTGGTGTTCCAGTTGATTCATCATGATTTCCAATTGCCATCATTATTTCTGTTCTATCTGAAGGCTCCATTTGCATATCTTTTAAAATATTATAAGCAAGTATAGCTCCAGTATGAGCATGATCTACTCTATTTACTGAGTTTCCAATATCATGCATGTATCCAGCAATTCTAGCAAGTTCCACTCTATGTTCATCATATCCTAATGTTTTTAATATTGATGCAGCTCTTTCTGCTACAAGAGACACGTGTCTTGCTGAATGTTCTGTATAACCTAATACATCTAGTTGTTTTTGTGCGTTTTTAATTAACTCTCTAACTTCAACGTTATTTACAACATCATCGTAAGTAACCATATATCCTCCTTTGTATTTTATGTAAACACCAATGTGTATAAAACTATTCTTTAAAATTGTATATTAAATAAAGAAAAATATCAATAATTTTTAACTAATTATTTTAAAAAATTAACTCCTAAAATTCCTCCTATTACCCCACAAATAATGCCAATTATAATCATAAAAATTGATTCAATTGAAACACTAAAATTTCCGTTTAATATACTTGATATCAAATATAAGATAACCATGTAAATTGTACTTAAAAGACTACCGTATATTAAACCTTTTTCTTTCTTATTTTTAGCTAGTCTAAAACTAGTTATTAAAATCGAAAAACTAACTACACCAATAATAGTAGGTTTTATAATTTTATCACTAATATCACAAAAAGCTAAAATAACTGACATAATAAAAAATAAAACAATAGTAATAATAATAGAAAATATTATTTCTCTAACAATAACTTTCATAGTTTCCTCCAAACAAAAAAAGACTTCTATAAATTATATTTATAAAAGTCTCTTTTATTCTTATTATTTTCTATTCTGTTACTTCAGCAGGAGCTGCTGTGTTTGTATCTTCTTCAACTACAGGTGCCGCTTCATCTTCTACTGATACGTTATTTAATCCTTTATCAATTAAGTATTGTTTTAAATCATATGTTGCACCTTGATAATCAAAGTAATATGTTGTTTGTCCACCTTTTGTTATAGCATAAACGCTTTCACATGCTGGTGGAATTGCTGGTTTTTCTTCATTAACATCATATATACCATAATATCCATTAAAGCTATATACAATACCATTAATACCAACTTCAGATGGAATTATTAATACGTTTTGTTTATTACCTGATGTTTGAGATGAAGCATGTGTTATACAACCAAAAGCATCATTTACCATAGCAAGTAATGGATTTCCATCAGTATCAAATAAACCATATTTACCGTCTTTTTCTACTGGTATACATTTTCCAAAGAATAACGCAGAGTTTTCAATTGGTTCTACTGTATATTGATCAACTTTATAACCAATTCCATCATTTTCTGGATGTATTACAACTTGACCATTTTTATTTAATACACCAAATTCTCCATCTTTTTCTACTATATATAATCTTTGTTCTTCATCTAATAATTTAATATCTTGGTATGATGATGGTTTAATAACTGTACTTCCATCTTGACCTAAAATACCCATAGTTCCGTTTCCTACTGTAATGTAGAAATCTTTAGTATTTTGAACAAATTCTATTTTATCATATTTTAAACTTATTAATTCTTTTTTATTAGCTAATGAATATACACCAAATTCTCCAGCTTCATTACCAACTATCGCATAACCATATAAAGCTGCTCTTAAGTTTTCGTAATTTCCATCATAAACTGTATATTCTGCTTTTGATACTAATTTTTTTGTATCTGCAACTATATCTGCAAAAGAATATAATCTAATTCTATATTCTTGCCAATCAATTTGCATATTAAACATTTCTGTTACATAATCTTTGCAAACATAAATTTTATCATCTACAAATTTTGCAGGAGCATCTACAACAGAAAAACTCTCTGAATATCCATTTGATTCAATTGTTGTAACAGGTATTTCAGCTATTACTGCTGATTTTGATATTGTTGTTTCTAAATATTTTGTAAATTTAGGTGCGTCTGCTGTAATAGCAACAATTTCATAATCATTTTGTAAATAACAACTATCTACATCTTCATTATATTCTCCATATACACCTTTTGTATATGTATATCCTAATAATTCACCTAATTGTTTTACATCGAAATACACTTTTCCATCTATATCACGATATAATCCTTTTGGAATTGAAATTTGTTTGTCATCTAAAAACATTTTTAAAGTTATTGAATCTTGATATTTTAATATCATAATCATAACAAATAATAAAGCTGCAATCATTGAACAAACAACTATTGATAACATTACAGTTCTTCTTTGTCTAGTATTTTTCTCAATCTGATCTTTGAATGAATCGCTCTCTTCTAAATTCATATTTAATCCTCCTACTCTTTAGTATAACCATAATTCTTATAGAATTCATCTCTAAAAGTTAATAAGTTATCATTCTCTATTTCTATTCTAACCCTATCCATTAATTTAGTCAAGAACCTTAAGTTATGAATAGATAATAATCTTACACCTAATATTTCTTTTGTATTAATTAAGTGTCTGATGTAAGCTCTAGTATAATTTTTACAAGCATAACAATCACATTCTGGATCTATTGGAGAAAAGTCTCTTTCATATGCTGCATTTCTTACTACAACTTTTCCTTTACTTGTCATTGCTGTACCATGTCTTGCAATTCTTGTTGGTAATACACAATCACACATATCTATTCCAGCAATAGCTGCTTCAATTAAATAATCTGGTGATCCTACTCCCATTAAATATCTTGGTTTATCTTCTGGCATAAGAGGTGTTGTATGTCTTAAAATATCTAAAAATTCTGGTTTAGGTTCTCCAACACTAATACCACCAATAGCATAACCTGGAAAATCTAATTCAATTAATTCTTTTGCAGATTGTTCTCTTAAGTCTTTATAAAATCCACCTTGAATAATTCCAAATAAACCTTGTTTATCAGTTGTTGTATGAGCATCTTTACATCTTTTAGCCCATCTTGTTGTTCTTTCCATTGATTTTTTTGTATATTCATATGTTGATGGATATGGACAACATTCATCAAAAGCCATTATAATATCAGCACCTAAAGCTTCTTCTATTTCCATTGCTTTTTCTGGTGAAATAAATTGTTTACTTCCATCTATGTGAGATCTAAATTCAACACCTTCTTCAGTTATTTTTCTTAATGCACCTAAACTAAAAACTTGAAATCCACCACTGTCTGTAAGTATTGGTCTGTCCCAATTCATAAAACCATGTAATCCACCAGCTTCTTTAACAAGCTCATGTCCTGGTCTTAAAAATAAATGATATGTATTTGATAAAATAATTTGAGCTTCTACCATTTCTTTTAGCTCATGTGGTGTCATAGATTTAACTGTTGCTTGTGTTCCTACAGGCATAAATATTGGAGTTTGTATATCTCCATGAGGTGTATGAATAACCCCTCTTCTAGCACCTGATTGTTTACATACATGCAATAATTCATATGTGATTGCTGGTTTATTTTCCATAAATCCTCCCTTATTCCATTTCTTTATCTTGTCCATCATTAGTCATTTGAACATCTTGTTCTGTTATAACTTCTTGTGTTTTAACATTGGCAATTGGCTGTTCAACGATACCTTCATGTAACATCTCATTAAATTTTTCTTGTTCTTTTTTCAATTGTTCTACAGCTTTATCTGCTTTATCAACTTTAACATCTTTACTAGATTCTATTTTTCTATTATTATTTTCTCTTATGTTTCTAGCTACAAGTCTTATATTCTCCATTCTTGAAGGATATTTAAGAATTGGTCTTCCTGTAGCATCTTTTACTATTTCTACTTTTTTCTTTTCTACACTTTTTATCATTTTTCCAAACCAACCAGCTGCTGCTCTTTGTTCTTTAGGAAGTTTAGCTCTTTCCGAAGGAGTTGCATATTTTACTAACTCTTCGAAGTCAATTGGTTTATCTGTTAATCTAAAAGTTGCTTTCTTCATAAGATATTTTTTATCGCTCTTGTCTTTTTCTCCAGTTACAAGTCTTTTTCCAACACTTTTGGCTGCCTTTTTCAATCCTTCAACATTACCGAAGCCTAATTCTTCAACAATTAAATTAGATGTAACTTCACCTTTTTCATTTTTATTTCTGGCTATAGCTTTTTCTTCTAAAGAATCTGGTTTAAAATCCGTTTCAATAGAATCTATTTTTATATATCCTAATTTTTCTAAATACTCAATACTTGAAAGATTAATACCATGAGTAACCGTTGAAAACTTTTGATCATATATCTTATTTCCATTTTCATCAAGCTCATATTTTGAATTTCCTAAAATACTTTTATATCTATCAAGACCAACTAATGTTTGAACTCCCATCATGTTCATTTTTTCATTTTTGTTATATCCAATCATTCTAGTCATCAAATTCATATTATATGGATCTTGATAAATTCCTAAAGCACCGCTCGCTAATTTTCTTGTACCAAACAATAATGTTGGCTCAGTTTTCATAAATGCATTTTGTCCTAATCTAGCAATACCCGCCATGCTTACTACAGCACCTGCTGCCATAACAGGCCCACTGCCTAACAGTATCATTCCAAGCCCAGCAACTCCAACAGTAGATGAACTTGCAATTTTTGCAAATCTTTTTACAGCATCAATTGTTTTAATTACTGGTGGTTGCTGTAATAATCCTTTGTTTTTTACTTCTATTGGTAGATTTGATCCTTCTTTATTCTCTTCCATAGAAACTATCTCCTTAGTATACTAATTGATAATCATTGCATCTCCAAATGAGAAAAATTTATATCTTTCTTGAACAGCTTCTTCATAAGCTTTCATAACAAAATCTTTTCCAGCTAAGCTTGATACAAGCATTATTAAAGTTGATTCTGGTAAATGGAAATTTGTTATTAAACTATCAATACATTTAAATTTATATCCAGGATAAATAAAAATGCTTGTATCTCCTTCAACTTCTTTTAAATTACCATTTTCATCAGCTACAGATTCTAAAACTCTACAAGATGTTGTTCCTACTGCTATAACTTTATTTCCATTTTGTTTAGCTTTATTAATCTTATCTGCATCTTCTTTTTTAATATAATAATGCTCTGAATGCATCTCGTGTTCTTCAACATTTTCTACTTTAACAGGTCTAAATGTTCCAATTCCGACATGTAAAGTTACGTTAGCAACTTCTACACCTTTAGCTTTAATTTTTTCTAATAGCTCTTCTGTAAAATGAAGACCTGCTGTTGGTGCAGCAGCTGAACCATCATATTTAGCATATACTGTTTGATATTTTTCATTATCTTCTCTTGTTGCTTCTGTTATATATGGTGGAAGTGGCATTAATCCAATTTGATCTAATATTTCATTGAATATACCATTATATTCAAATTCAACTTTTCTATTTCCGTTATCAAGAACTTCTAATACAGTTGCTTTTAATAATCCATCACCGAATATTACTTTAGCTCCTGCTTTTAATTTACTTCCAGGTCTAACTATAGATTCCCATGTATCACCTTCAATTCTTTTTAATAACAAGAATTCTACATTAGCACCTGTATCTTTTTTTCCATATAATCTTGCAGGTATAACTTTTGTATTATTAATTACTAAGCAATCTCCTGGATTTAAATAATCAATTACATCTTTAAAAACTTTATGTTCTATTGTTTGATTACTTTTATTTAATACCATTAATCTTGCTTCATCTCTTTTGTCATATGGATGCTGAGAAATTAATTCTTCAGGCAACTCATAATTAAAGTCTGAAACTTTCATTTATATCTCCTTTAATACTTTTTCTATTTCTACTTTTAAATCACAATCTTTACTATTTGTTATTACAAAATCTGCTTTTTGAGTATAGAATGTATCATCATTTTGAATATTCAATCTACTTTCTGCTGTTTTTTCATCTATATTATCTCTTAAACAAATTCTTCTTATTTTTAATTCTTTATCTGCTACTAATGCAACAACATAATCGCACACCTCATCAAGCCCAGCTTCAAATAAAAGTGGCGCATCTATTACAACAATTTTAATAGCAGTATCATTAAGAGTAATTTCTCTTATTCTTCTTAACATTTCTTCAACTACATATTTAAATGTTAATTTATTTAATTCTTCACGTGCATCATTATCATTATATATTTTATGAGCTAGAGCTTTTCTATTTAAATTTCCATCTTCTAAAAGTATTTCTTGTCCAAATTTCTCACTAATAGCATTTAAATACTCTGCACCTGGAACGCTCATTTCTTTAACTATTTTATCTGCATCAATTACCTTTACGTCTTCTCTTTCATTTAAAATTTTACTTAATGTTGTTTTTCCTGATCCAGAAGAACCTGTGATTCCTAATATTTTCAACTGACATTCCTCCAATTATAATGTTTTTATAGCACTAGTAGCTAAAAAATCACATCTGTTATTGTATTCATTATCACTATGACCTTTAACTTTTATAAATTCAACTTTATGTTTTTGTGTAAGTTCATATAATTCTTGCCATAATTCTTGGTTTTTAACTGGATCTTTTCCAGCTGTTCTCCAATTATTTTTTCTCCAATTATATATCCAACCTTGATTGAAAGCATTTACTACATAAGCACTATCACTATAAACTTGAACTTCGCATTCTTCCTTTAATAATTTTAATGCTTCTAAAACAGCTGTTATTTCCATTATGTTATTAGTTGTATCTTTAGACGCTCCAGAAATCTCTTTTGAAGTTCCATTATACATTAATATCGCACCCCATCCTCCAGGACCTGGATTACCTGAGCAAGCACCATCTGTATAAATTGTTACTTTCTTCATAAAAATGCTCCTTTATAATTTTTTCAATCATTTTTAATTTATTGTATTTTATTCCAATCTATGATATTATATCAGTAAATTAAGTATTTTACAATAAGGTGGTGATTTATTTTGAACGGAATTTTAGGTATTGTATCCGAATATAACCCTTTTCATAATGGGCATTTACATCATTTAGAATTATCTAAACAGCTTACTAATACAGACTTCACTGTAGCTGTAATGAGCGGCAATTTTGTACAACGTGGTGATACTTCAATAGTAGATAAATGGACAAAAGCAGAAATGGCTTTAAAATCTGGTGTTGATTTAGTAATTGAGCTTCCAACTGTATATGCAATTTCAAGTGCTGAAAACTTCGCTGATGGTGCTGTTAAAATATTAAACAGTCTTGGTGTAGTTGATTACATTTCTTTCGGAAGTGAAATTGGAGAAATCTCTCCTCTTAACGATGTTGCAAGCATTTTATATAGAGAACCAAAAGAATTCCAAGCTTTAATACTTGCTCAATTAAAATCAGGTTTATCATATCCTAAAGCAAGAGAAATCGCCTTATCACAATTTTTCGGAAATTCAAAAAAATACACTGAAGTTCTTTCAAATCCAAATAATATTTTAGGTGTTGAATATTTAAAAGCACTTAAACGCCACAGAAGTCACATTAAACCATTAACAATCAAACGTGATTATAGTGATTATAATAGCACAAATGTAAAAAACGGAATTGCTAGTGCAACTGCTATTCGCGAAATGATTAAAAAGAAAGAAAATGTACACTATGTTGTACCTTATGAAACTTATGAATTATTAGATAACTGTATTCAAAAAGGAAATGTTATCCCAGATTTATCAGTCTTTGAAAGAGAAATTATATATACTCTTAGAAAATTAACTTTATCAGAAATTGCAAATTTACCTGATGTATCTGAAGGATTAGAAAATAAAATAAAAATGGCAGCTAACACTTGTAACACTTTACCAGAATTAATTGCCAATATTAAATCAAAAAGATATACACAATCAAGAATACAAAGAATTCTTTTATATGCTCTTCTTAATATATCTCAAAAAGATATCAATGCATCAAAAAGAACTACTCCATATATAAGAGTTCTAGGTTTTAACAAACATGGAAAACGTATTATCTCAGCAATTGCAGCTGCTAACCCAAAATTAAAAATAATAGTTTCTGTTAAAAAATTCATGGAAGATTGTAACAACACAACTTTAAGAAACATGATGGCAAAAGATATTTTCGCAACTAATGTTTATTCTCTTGGATTTAAGAAAAATCCTGTTGCTAATCTGGATTATACTCACAAGGTTGTCGAAGCTGAAAAAGGAAATAATTAAAACAAACAAAGGTGGATCAAAAATCCACCTTTTATTTTTTTAATACTTCACCTAGGACATTCGATAAATATTTCATACTACCTATGCATTCATCTAATGTATTACCTGTAGCTCCTACTTCTATTATACAAGCTGCATTAGCTACATGTTGATTATATCTTGAATTTCTTATAATTATCGGCTTAAATAACCCTGGATACATTTCATTTGCTTTTTCTTGAACTTTCACAGCAAATTTTAAATTATTAATCCAATCTGGATGACTTAAACCGCCTCCATCCGTTCCAATAACAAACATAAGTTGTGCAACTCTTTCTTCTCCTATTTGAACACAAGGACCATAATTACTATTATTTCCTAACGCATCTCTATGTAAATCTATAACAATTTCAGATGAAAAATTCATTAATGAATTATTTATTGTATTTAAAGATCTTGTATATGATCCATTATAAGCGGGATAATCATGACATGTCTTATTATGATTAACTTTAAATCCTTTTTCTTTTAAACTATTACCTAATTCTTCACCGAACTTTAGCAACTGAATAAGATAAATCTGTACTTCTAAAATTACCAGTTGCATTATAATTATATTTTTCACTTGGTGTATAACTTTCTGATGTATGAGTATGGTAAATTGTTATACTTTCTCTATTAGTTAATTCAAAATCCGGTTTTAAAATTTCTTCTGTTAAATCATACTTAGATTCATTCTTTATTTTTACAGTTCCAAACGAATTATTATAAACATCCTTTTTGTTTTTCTCACTAATTATTTTGGTCTCATATTTAATATTATTCTTTATTATTTCTTCATTCACAACATTAGTATCTTCAAGTTCTTCTTTCATTTCATCAAAATCTTCTTGTTCCATAAGTATTTTTTCTTCATTACTTAATATTAAAAATTCTGAAGATATTATATTTTTAAAATTTCTTTGTTTTTCATTATTAGTTTCAAATTTAGTTAATATTAATTCTTGCCTAATTATTTTTTCGGCCTTAAAATCCATTCTCGCAAGCCAATCATTAAACTTAAAAATACTAAAACATTCAAACGATTTAATTATAAGCATAACTATAATTATTAGACCAATAACTTTTATCAACTTAATTATATCTTTTAAATTTATAACTGCTAAATTTATCATGTTTACCTCTTAGTGCATTATATTAAGAATAAGAAAAAATATAACAAAAAAGCATGTCATATAACTGACATGCTTTTCAAATTTTATAATACATTTTTAATTGATTCAGCATCTAAAGATACTTCTTTTTCTTCTCCAGATATCATGTTTTTAATTTTTGCAGTATTTGTTTTTAATTCTTCTTCTCCAATTACTAATAAGTTCTTTGCACCTATTTTATCTGCATATTTCATTTGAGCTTTAAAGCTTCTTGCAAATATATCTTTTTCAACAATATATTTTTGACTTCTTAATGCTTCTGAAATTTCAAATGCTTTTTTTGATTCATTATCTCCTAATGATAATATGTATAAATCTGGTTTTGTTTCTTCAAGTTCAGGATTGTTAGTATTGTACATTTCCATTAATCTTTCAACTCCTGTAGCAAATCCTACAGCTGGTGTTGGTTGTCCTCCGAATTCTTGAACTAATCCATCATATCTTCCACCACCTAAAACAGTTAATCCAGAGTTTCCATCTATAAATTCAAATACTGTTTTTGTGTAATAATCTAATCCTCTTACTATTCCACTATCAATTTCAAAATCAACATTTAATGCTGTTAATGTTTCTTTTACTTTTTCAAAGTGTTCGCTACACTCTTCACATAAATAATCAATCATCATTGGAGCACCAACATTAAATTCTTTACATCTTTTTTCTTTACAATCTAAGATTCTCATTGGATTTTTTTCAAATCTTGTTTTACATGTATCACAATAAGATTCTAAATTTTTACCAATAAATTCTCTTAATTTCTTTTGGTATTCGCTTCTACATTTTGGACATCCAATACTATTGATATTTAATTTTATATCAGGAATATTTAAAGATTTAAATATTTGATTTGCCATTAATATAACATCAACATCTGCAAGATAAGAACTTGATCCAATTAATTCTGCACCTATTTGGTGGAACTCTCTTAATCTTCCTTTTTGCACGTTTTCATATCTATACATACCCATGTTGTACCATAATTTTACAGGACTTGGCATGCTTCCCATACCATTTTCAAGATACGCTCTTACTACTCCTGCTGTACCTTCTGGTCTTAATGTAATACTTCTTCCGCCTTTATCGTCAAAAGTATACATTTCTTTTTGTACTACGTCTGTTGTTTCTCCAACACCTCTTTGAAATAATTCTGTATATTCAAAAACAGGCACTCTTATTTCTTTAAAATTATAACTTTCTAATACTTCTTTAACTTTTTTCTCAGCATCTTGCCATCTATAGCTTTCTGTTGGTAATAAGTCTCTTGTTCCTTTTGGTTTTTGTAACATTTTTAATTCCCCTTTATTTATTAAATATAGCTTTGATTTTTTCTAAAATCTCCATTATCTTTTGTGCTATACCAGTTTTTTTAGTTTCTGTAATTTGTGTCTCTTCAATATTAGGTTCTATTTTTTTATCAGGTTCTACTTTAGGAAATATTTCATTTAATACAAGTTTATGTTCTTCTTCATATTTTTTATCTAACTCTTTTAATTCATTCATATATTCAGTTTTTTGTTCTAAATTAGACCAATAATTTACATACAAAATAGCTAAGATTGTTTTAGTATCTTTAAGCATTCTTCCTGCACGAAAGTCTTCAATAGTTATTCCTGGATCATATGATTTATCTTCATCTTCTTTAAATAATTTTTTTAATTTTCTAGGTAATTTATTTTTATAAGCATCTCCTAATAAATCTAATATAACATTTACTTCTCTTAAATTTTTACTTAACTCTTGACTCATTTGTATACCTCTTTTTTAAAAATCTCTTTCATCATCTTCTTCATTATTTTTGTCTCTTACATCATTTGAATTATCCAATGTTTTATCATTTTCATTTTCTAATTCACGTTGTCTGTCCATAATTGCTTTACTAACAATCTCAAGATCACCTGGATTTCTAAATGCCTCATCTTTAAATGCTTTTAAAGCATTTAAGTCTTCTTCTTTCATTGTGTCAATCTCTGCTAATGTCTCTTCTACATTAACTTCAACTGGTTGTTCTGCATTTTGAAGAGTATCATATTCATTGTTTAATTCTTGAGGTGCATTTGCCCCTTTTATTAATTCATTTATATCAACTTCTGGAGCTTCTTGTTGTAGATTATCAGGAGTCATAACGCTTTGTTGTTTGGCTTCTTCTTCAACGCTCATTATTGCACTTGAATCTTCAATTTCTTCAGCCTTTTCATTTTTAGTTTTCTCCAATTTTACTTCTTCAACTTTTTTAAGCATAGCAGCAACAGTTGGAAATTCACTAACATTTAAATATACACCTTCTAATTTAATAACTACATTTTTATTAATTTTACTGTATTCATTAGCGTAATGTAAAAATGTATCTTGATCTATTCCTTCTTTAGCTTCTACAACTATAGCTTGTTGATTACTATTAGGTAACATTTTATATTTATCTGTTTCTTTAGAGTCTTTCTTTATAGCATCTTTAATATCTAGTTTTTTAGGTTTTTCTTCTACTATTGGTTCTTCAACAGTTGGTTCTTCATCGACATCTTGTTCTTGTTCTTCTGTCTCATTTCTTTCTTGAACCTCTGTTTCAGCTTCAAGTTCTTTATTCTCTTCCTCTGATAATTCTTGTTCCTCTTCAGGTCTTTCTTCCATTGATGCTTCTAGCTCATCTTTTACATCATTTAATTTCATTTCTAATTTTTTAAGTTCTAAAGTAGCATTTGCATTTCCTTTAAGTTCACCTAATTCAGCTTCTAATTTTTTAGCAGCAGCTTGTAATGTTAATGCCATATATGCATCAATATCACCTTCTTCAAAAGCTGCAATGAAATCTTCAGAATCAATTCCATTTTCTTCTTTTAAAAACTCATCTTTTGTTATTTTTAAAAGAGCCATCTCTATGTATCTTTTTGTACATTGTTCTAATGTCTCATCTTCATAAATAACAAATTCTGATGTGCTTGCTACAATAGCTTTTTTTACCATATCTGGTGTTACAACGATTATTTTATTTAAATCAGATTGTGTTTTTGGTGTAAAATAATAATCTACACTATCAATAACATCTTCTAGTTCTATTGAACTATTATCCACTTTGTTTTCTTCAAATTCTTCCATCTTTGTATCTCCTTTTTTTATCCTTAGAAATCTTTTCCTTTTAATTCAATGTATATATTTCTTTCATCTTGTATCATTGTTATTTTTCCATGTCCAGGATACACTATTGTATCATCTGGAAGTGGCATTAATCTATCTGTTATTGATGTAATAATCTCTACAAAATTTCCAGTTGGTAAATCTGTTCTTCCCCAAGTTCCTGAAAACAATGTATCACCTGTAAACACTAAACCTTCTTTTTCAGAATATAAACATAAACCGCCTTTTGTATGGCCTGGAGTTGCTATTACTTTAAATTCAATATCGCCTATATGTATTAAATCTTCATCATCCAATCTTGAATCAGCTTCAAGTTCAGGCTTTTCCATATTTATAAGATATGCTAAATTTATTTCTTCATTAAATAATCCTTCTGCATCAGCTCTACTTACTAATATTTTTCCGCCTTTTAGATTTTTAAGTTCTGTTATAGCTCCTATATGATCAGCGTGACAATGTGTAACAAAAATATATTTTAAACTAGCTCCTAATATATCTAACACTTCTGCAATCTTTCCAGCTTCTCCTCCTGGATCTATAACCATTGCCTCTTTTGTCTTTTCATCACACACAATATATGAATTAGTTTTTAATCCAACTTGTGGTGTAGCAACTTGAATTCTTTTTAATATCATTTGTAACTCCTTATCCTCTTTTTCTATTTACGTCATATACGCTTTCTACATTTCTAAATGCAGCTAAAACTTTATTTAGTATACTTGTATTTTCAACTTCTAAAGAAATATCAATAATTGCTATTCCTTCTTTTGTTGTTCTTGTATTCATTCCTGTTAATTTTATCTTTGAATTCTCAACTTGTTTAATAATATCTTTTAAAAGTCCATTTCTATCATTAGCTAAAATTTCAATTTCAACTTTATATGATCCATTTACATCATCAAACCAATAAACATCTATCATTCTGTTTTCTTCACTAAATAAATCATTAATATTTACACAGTCTGTACGATGGACTGAAACTCCTCTTCCTTTTGTTATATATCCAACAATTTCATCTCCTGGAAGTGGGTTACAGCATTTTGAAAGTTTTACTAAACAATTATCTATACCTTTAACAACAATACCTGTTTTAGATGGTTTACTTCTAGTTGGTTTTGCATGAGCAAGTTCTTCAATTTTTTCTTCGAAATCAGCTTCTTCATGTTCTTTTCTATATTCATCTAAAAGTCTTGCCATTAATTTATTTACTGAAATTCCACCAAAACCTATACTTGCATATAAATCATCTAATGTTGCAAACTTATATCTATCCATAGCAAGTTGTAACCATTCTGGTCTTACTAAATCTGAATACTTAATACCAATCTTTTTAACTTCTCTTTCGATTGCATCTTTACCTTTTTCAATATTCTCAGATCTTTGTGCTCTTTTAAACCATTGATTAATTCTAGTTTTAGCAGAAGAACTCTTAACAAATTTTAGCCAATCACGACTTGGTCCTTTAGATTGTTCAGATGTTATAATTTCAACAATATCACCATTTTTTAATTCTGTTATAATTGGCATCATTTTGCTGTTAATTTTACATCCAACCATTTTATGACCGATTTGTTCATGAACACTATAAGCAAAATCAATTGGAGTTGCACCTTTTGGTAAAACTTTTATCATACCTTTTGGTGTAAATATATATACTTCGTCTTCAAACAATTCTGTTTTTAGTGTATTTAAAAACTCATCTGGATTCTCTGTATTTTTTTGCCATTCTAATGTTTCACGTAACCAAGCAAGTTTATCATCTTTAACTGTAACTTCTTTTTTTGCACCTTGGTTACTTGCTTCTTTATATGCCCAGTGAGCAGCAATACCAAATTCAGCTGTTCTATGCATATCCCATGTACGAATTTGAACTTCAAATGGTGTTCCTTTTGGTCCTAATAAAGTTGTATGTATTGATTGATACATATTCTTTTTAGGTACAGCAATATAATCTTTAAATCTTCCTGGCATTGGTGTATACATTTCATGTACTATACCAAGTACAGCATAACAATCTTTAACATTATCAACTAATATTCTTAATGCAAATAAATCATAAATTTGATCTAATGTTTTATTATCTCTTTGCATTTTTCTATAAATACTATATAAATGTTTTGCTCTTCCTGTTACATCAGCTTTAATACCTTCATCTTTAATTTGATTATCTAAATCATCTTGAATTTTTTCGATAAATTTTAATCTTTCTTCTCTTTTTCTATCAAGACCTGTAACAATTTCATGATATTCTTCTGGATG
>JAZLBY010000066.1:0-3028 GCA_045613965.1 Candidatus Scatovivens sp. | reverse complement strand
GATAATGAAGAATCCGAAAAAAGAAAGAACAAAAGAGTTCTTAAAAAGATATATAGATGTAGAAGGTGATAATGTGGAATATATAGATGATAAATATTTAGAAGAAAATGAATTTCCTGCTAAAGAAGTTATTAAATTCTTTAAAGAGATTAGTGATATACCAAGAGAATCAGGAAATGAAGAAAAAATATGTGAGTATTTAGTAGAGTTTGCTGAGAAAAGAAGACTAGAGTATGTTTATGAAAAAGAAGTTAGAAATGTAATTATTAGAAAGAAAGTAAATGATGAAGAATTTTTAGCATTTCAAGCTCACACTGATATGATTTGTGAAAAAGAAGAATCTTCTACACATGACTTTTTAAAAGATCCAATTAAACTAATTAAAGATGGTGATTTTATTAGAGCAGATAAAACAACTTTAGGAGCAGATAATGGTATAGGTGTAGCGTTTATGCTTGCTATATTAGATAGTAAAGAACTAAACAGAAACGTAGAATGTATCTTTACTTCTGAAGAAGAAACAACAATGCTTGGTGCAATAAATTTAGATGAAAATGATGTTAAATCAAAAAGAATTATATCTCTAGACAATGGTAAAGATTATAAGATGACAATTAGTAGTGCAAATTGTATGGAATGGTTTGGTAAATTAAAAGCACAAAAAGAAGCTCTTAATGCAGAATCATTAGTAAAATATACATTAGAATATTCATCTTTTTTAGGAGGACACTCTGGAGGAAATATAGGAGATGTAAAAAGAGGAAATCCATTAAAACTTGCTGCAAATATAATAAAACTTTTAGATAATTATTATATAGAATCGCTTTCAGGTGGTAGTAGAGTAAATGTAATTCCAAGAGATTTTAAAATTAGTTTTTATGCTAAAGAAGATGATTATAAACTAATTAAAGATGAAATGAATAAACAAATAAGATTCTTTGGTGAAGATGGCAAAATTACATTAGAAAAAGGAAAAGAAGTAAAATCAAAAGTATATAGTCAAGAAATAAGTAAAGATATTATTTGTTTTATAGATTCATATCAAAATGGTGCAATAGAATATGATGAAAATAATAATGTTATATTATCAGCAAATTTTGCTGCAATTAAAGAAGAGAATGATGGAATTAGATTTGAATATTCTTTAAGAAGTAATGATTTAAAATTAAGAGATGAGTATATAGAAAGACTTAATCAAAATAAAAATGTTTATAAAGTTATTACAGAATGGGAACAAGAACTAAAAGGTTATGAGCCAAATAATAATAGCTACTTAGTAAAAACAATAAGTGAAAATTATAAAGAATTGTTTAATGAAGAAATTGAAAAATGTATAGTACAAGGAGTAATAGAAGGAGGCTTTTTCAAAAGTAAAATTGAAGATTTAGATTATGTGTGTATAGGTGCAAATACATTTGATGTACATAGTCCAAAAGAAAGACTTTCTATTAAATCTGTTCAAAAAGTGTGGAAACTTTTATGGCAAATTTTAAAATCTAACTAAAAAGACGAGAAAACTAGCCATATAAACGGAAAAAAGGTAAAAAGATTATCAAAAATTAGTTTACAATAATAAAAAAATGTTATATAATTACAAAATGAAATAATTAAGTTAAAGGGGCTAGATATTATGAATGAAAATGAAAACAATGAAGTAATTCAAACTGAAGAGGACATTAACAGATTAATGCAAGTTAGAATTGATAAATTAAAAGAACTTCAAGATGCTGGTAAAGATCCTTTTGAAATCACAAAATATGATAGAACAGAACAATCTATGGATATCAAAAACAACTATGAAACATATGAAGGAAAAGATGTTTCAGTAGCAGGAAGAATTATGGCAAAAAGAATTATGGGTAAAGCTTCTTTTGTTACAATTCAAGATAGCCAAGGTAAAATCCAAAGTTATGTTAGTATCAATGATTTAGGTGAAGAAAGTTATAAAGCATTTAAAACATTTGATATCGGAGATATCATTGGAATTAAAGGATTTGTTTTCAAAACAAAAACTGAAGAAATCTCTATTCATGCTAAAGAAGTTGTACTTCTTACAAAATCATTAAGAGATTTACCAGAAAAATTTCATGGTTTAAAAGATATAGATTTAAGATATAGACAAAGATATGTTGATTTAATAGTAAATCCAGAAGTTAAAGAAACATTCTTATTAAGAAGCAAAATCTTAAAAGAAATTAAAAATTATTTAGATAATGAAGGATACTTAGAAGTTGATACACCTATATTAAATACAATAGCAGGTGGAGCTACAGCTAGACCATTCATTACACATCATAATACATTAGACTTAGATATGTATTTAAGAATTGCTAATGAACTTTACTTAAAAAGATTAATCGTTGGTGGATTTGATAGAGTATATGAAATGGGAAGAATGTTCAGAAATGAAGGTATGGATATTAAACATAACCCAGAATATACTGGAATCGAATTTTATGCTGCATATCAAGACTACAATGATATGATGGATTTATCAGAAAATATGATTAGAACTGTTGCTTTAAATTGTTTAGGAACAGCAAAAATTAATTATCAAGGATTAGAAATTGACTTAGAATCAGCTTGGAGAAGAGTTCCAATGATTCAAGCTATTAAAGAAGTTACAGGAATTGATTTCAATGAAATTAATACTGATGAAGAAGCTATTGCTATAGCTAAAGAAAAACACGTAGAAGTAGATGATTCAAAACAAACAAGAGGATACATTATCAATGCATTCTTTGAAGAATTTGTTGAAGAAACATTAATTCAACCAACATTTATTTGTGATTATCCAGTTGAAGTTTCTCCACTTACAAAGAGAAAACCATCTGATAAGAGATTAGTAGAAAGATTTGAATTATTTATTGGTGGACGTGAATATGGTAATGCTTATTCAGAATTAAATGATCCAATTGATCAAAGAGATAGATTTGTTGAACAAATTAAACAAAAAGAAGCTGGAGACGAAGAAGCTAACGATATGGATGAAGATTTCTGTGTAGCTATTGAATATGGTATGCCTCCA
>JAZLBY010000065.1:0-58279 GCA_045613965.1 Candidatus Scatovivens sp. | reverse complement strand
AGTATCATTGCTCTATGGAGCCCGGACTTTCCTCTTGTGAATCCTTTCGAATTTCACCAGCGACTATCCAATTTACTCTATGTTTAATTTTACTCTCTTTATTATATTTAGTCAAGATTAATTTTATAATTATGTAAAGTTGATTTTACTTTTTTTCTTTCCATTCATAATATTTAATTAAATAATCCCAACAGCCAGTTTTATCAGTAATACCTTCATAATTATTATTAATTCTTTTAATTATTTCTTCTTTACTGAACCATTTTATCTCTGATACTTCATCTTCTTGTAATGTTAAATTTGAAATATCTATATCTTTATTAATAATGTAAAACTCATTAAAATGTCTGTTAATAATATCATTTTTGATATTTGTAGAAATAGCTGAACCAATAAATAAAATATCATTTTTATCTATTTTAGCACCTAATTCCTCTTTAATTTCTCTTATAATAGCCTCAAAACCAAATTCACCAGCTAAAACATGTCCACCTGCTGTTATGTCCCACATATTTGGCCATAATTTTTTACTAGCACTTCTTTTTTGAAGTAAAACTTCATCATTTGAATTTATCATAAACATTGCTACAGCTTTATGCCATAACCCTTTTTCATGACAAATATCACGTGATTCTATTCTACCTTCATATTCTCCAGTTTCTGTTAATACATCAAAATATTCCATATTACCTCTATTTTAATTTCAATACTTTTTCATTTAATTTTTTATATATTGGTTTCATTTTTGTTTCATTCGTTAAACTAATAGCATCTTCAATATTAACCCATTTTACGCCACTATTTTCGTCTTCTTTTATTTGTAAAACTTCATTTTCATCAGCTTCTAAAATAAATGAACAATTTAGATGTAAATGTGATGATACATATCTTCCTCTTTTAACATGACCATCAACCGTTAATATTTCTAAACTAGCTAATCCATTATCTAAAACATTTATATTTTTAATTCCAGTTTCTTCTTCAGCTTCTTTTAAAGCTACATGAAGTACATCAGGATCACCGTCACAATGTCCGCCAGTCCAAGCCCATGAATCATAAATGTTATGATAAATCATTAATACCTTTGTTTTTTCTTTATTAACAATCCAACTTGAAGCAGTAAAGTGACAAACTTTATTATCTCTAGTTAAAGTATCACTAAAAGTATCCATATACTCTATCATCATTGCTTTATCAGCTTCTTCTTGTTCATTACATGGAATATAACTTTCTACTAAATTTCTTAATTTCTCCATTATACTCTCCTTTATTCTTTTATTAAAATTTGAATTGCACACTTAATACCATCCATAGCAGCAGTCATAATACCTCCTGCATATCCAGCACCTTCGCCACAAGGATATATACCTTTCACATTTGATTCTAGTTGTTCATTTCTAACTATTGTTACAGGAGATGAACTTCTTGTTTCTAAACCAGTAAGTATTGCATCACTACTTGCAAAACCTTTTATTTTTCTATCAAAATCTAATAATCCTTCTTGCATTGTTTTAACAACATAATCAGGTAGTATTTCTTGTAAATTAGCATATGTAACTCCTGGTTTGTATGTTGGTTTTACTTCACCAATCGAAATTGTTTTTTGATTCTTTAAAAAATCTCCAACAGTTTGAATTGGCGCATAAAAATTGCTACCTCCTAATTCAAACGCTTTCTTTTCTAAATCTTTTTGAAAATAAATTCCTTCAAGAGGTGAATCACCTTTAAAATCATCTGGTGTTACACTAACTAAAACAGCACTATTTGCATTCTCACCATCACGAGCAAATTTACTCATACCATTTGTAACAATCTCATCATTTTCACTTGATGAAGCCATAACAACTCCACCTGGACACATACAAAATGTATAACAAGATCTATTTTCACCATGATATGCAAGTTTATATTCTGCTGGTGGTAATTTAAGTTTAGTTTTAGTTCCGTATTGAGATTCATTTATCATAGATTGTTTATGTTCAATTCTTACACCTACAGAAAAGTTTTTCTTTTCCATTTTTAAACCTTTTTCATACATTTTTTCAAATGTATCTCTAGCACTATGTCCAATTGCAAATACAGCAGAATCTGTTTCAATTTCTTTAATTTCATTTGTATTTAAATCTTTACAAATTACTTTCTTTAAAGAATTATTTTCAACTTCAAAATCAACAAGTTTTGTTTCAAATAAAAACTCTCCACCTAAAGAAATAATATGTTCTCTCATATTTGCTATTGTTACTATTAAATTGTCTGTACCAATATGTGGTTTACTAATATACATTATTTGTTCTGGTGCACCAAAATTAACAAATTCTTTAAGTACAATTCTTCCAAGTGGATTATTAACTCCTGTTGTTAATTTACCATCTGAAAAAGTTCCAGCTCCACCTTCACCAAATTGAACATTTGAATTTATATTTAATTTACCTGTTTCTAAAAAAGTATCAATATCTCTTTTTCTATCTTCAACTTTCTTACCTTGTTCAACTATTATAGGTTTAATTCCTTTTTGAGCAAGTATTAATGCGCAAAATAATCCTGCAGGTCCAGCACCAATAATAACTGGTCTTACTTTAGAATTTCTTTTAACATCAACGTTAAGTTCATACTTTTCTTCTGGTACTATTTTTACACCTTTAATCTTTTTATTTCCTAAATAATTAACATCTATCGTATAATTATAAAAGATGTTGTCTTTATTTCTTGCGTCTATTGATTTTTTGTAAATAACAAAATTATTTACTTTTGAAAAATCAATATTATACTTTTCGCAAGCTTTTTTAACAACATCTTCTTCAGTTAAGTCTTCATAAATTTTAATATTTTCTAATCTTAACATTATTCTTCTCTTTCCCTATCTTTATCGTCTGATTTTGTTTTATTTCTTTTCATGAATGGTAACATATTTGTTACTGATGGCTCTTCTTGTGAAGCACATCTTTCAAATTCAGGATTATTTTCAATTGATAAGTCAGGAATTAACTTCACAACGCTTTCAATTAATTGTCTTGGCATAGATTCTTCTGCCATAGCTGTTGGAAATGGTACTGCTGGTTTATCTAAATCTTCATTTAAAACTTCTATAGGTGTATAGAACTTACTATATTCTTCTTTACCTAAAGCAGCACAGCAGAATAACATTTCATCAGGATTTTCTCCTTGTTCAACATAAATACTTCTTTCTAAAGTTGTATCAAAGAAAAAGTACTCTTTACCAATTCTTGCAATATTTGCAACATGAGGTACTCCTTTTTTTGATTTTGCAAGAATAATATGAGTATCGAATCCTTTCATATAAAGTAAATGGTTTAATAAAATCGCATTAGTTGTTTGATCTCCAGGATTCTTTAAAACACCTTTATATAATTCATTCAAATATTCTTCTTGTTTTGTTTTTTGAGAATCTGATTCTTCATATGAATCCTCATATATATTTTGAACAACGTATTTATATAATCTTAATACAATTCCTAATTGTTCAACTATATTTGAATTTTTAACTCTCAAATTTAAAAAACGAAGTATTTGCATTGTTCTATCTTCAATTAATTTCTTTTTTTCATGTTTTGTAGTCTTTAAATTCACTATTATTTTATCTCTTCCTTAAATTTTACTAAAATATAATACCATATACATGTATTTTATTCAACTTAAATTTTAATTACAAGTTCTTTTAATATTGAAGCAACTCTATTTGATACTATTCCTAAATATGTATGGAAATCAATATCGTTATTGCCATTTGGAGAATCTGATACTCCTCTTATTACTAAAAATGGAATATTATCAAGCATACAAACTTGAGCAATTGCAGCTCCTTCCATTTCAACACACTCTGCACCAAAATCATTTCTAACAGCTTTTCCAACTTCAGGATTTGTACAGAACATATCAGCAGAACCTATAATTCCTACTCTATAATTAAATTCTCTATTTTCTATGTTATCTAATACTTCTTGGCATAATGAAACTAATCTTTCATCTGAATTAAAATATTTTCCAGTACCACAAATTTCTCCCTTTTCATAATTTCCAGCACCTGAAATATCAAAGTCATATTGTACTAAACTTTTTCCAACAACTAAATCTAATATATTTAGTTCACTATTAACACCACCAGCAGATCCAACATTTATAATATAATCTACAGAATATTTATCAATCATTATTTGTGTAGTTCTTGCAGCATTAACTTTACCAACACCACATTCTACAAGTACACAATCTTTATTTTCTATTTTTCCATGAGTAAACATTAAATTGTATACAGGTTCTTCACTAATATCTGTCATTATATTTTTTATTGCCATCATTTCTGCATTTTCAGCAGCTATTATTCCTATTTTCATTTTAACTCCTTCTATTTACCTTCAAAAGATATTGATGATACTACATCATATCCTTCTAAATTATTTCTACCATTTAATTCAGGAAGTTCAATCAAACAAGCTATTCTTACAACTTCTGCACCTAATCTTTCAACTAATTTAATTATAGCTTTTAATGTTCCTCCTGTTGCAATTAGATCATCTACGATTACAACTTTTTGACCTTTTTTAATTGAATCAGTATGAATCTCTAGTGTTGCATGTCCATATTCTAATTCATAATCTTCTTGTATTGTTTCAAAAGGTAATTTACCCTTTTTTCTTACCGGAACAAATGCTTTATTTAAAGCATAAGCAATAGGTGTTCCAAATATAAATCCTCTTGCTTCTGGTCCTACAACTACATCAAAATCTATGTCCTTTAACTTCTCAATCATACTATCAACTGCAAGTTTAAAACCATCTTTATCTTGTAATACTGTAGAAACATCTCTAAACATTATTCCTTCTTCTGGAAAATCAGGTATGCTTCTTACGTAATCTTTTAATTCTTTCATACGTATATCTCTCCTTTATTATTATTTTGCAGATATTTCAAAAGCAATAATATTATATCACATAAGAATATCATTTTGTATATGTAATTTTTATTTTAAGTCAAGAAAAATACCTCTGCTTATAGCAGAGGTATTAATTATATTATTCACCTAATATTAATTTCATTTCTTCTCTTCTTTTAACTTTTTTAGTTGTTGTTTTAATTAATTCTTCACTTGTTAAAATTAGATTTTTAATATGTTTATAACTTGGGAATGTTGTATTAATTTCTTTAATTTCATTCCAAAGAATTTTATATAATTCATCTTCAGATTTTCCTGGATATTTTTCTTCAGCAACTTCTTTATTATAAACAGCTTTAACTGATAATGTAACATCATTCTTATCTTCTTTTGATGGAAGTCCGAATACCATACATTCTTCTATTAATGGTAATCTATTAAGCATTGTTTCAATTTCTTCTGGGAATACTTTTTTACCATTAGCTAAAACTATCATATTTTTATTTCTTCCTGTAATTGTAATATTACCTTTTGGATCTAAAAATCCTAAATCACCTGTATAGAACCATCCATCTTTTAAAACTTCTGCTGTTTCTTCTGGCATTTCATAATATCCAAGCATTACAGAATCAGCTTTTACTCTTATTTCTCCAATACCAAGTTCATCTTTATCAACAATTTCCATTGTTACACTTGGCATTGCTTGACCACAAGTTCCATTTTTCTTATGTTTAGGATTTTCAGCAGCAACAACTGGAGAAGTTTCACTTAATCCATATCCTTGTAGTGTAATAATTCCAAAATCATCAAATGCTTTTAATATTTTAGGATCAGCGGGAGCACCACCAATAATAATTACTCTTAAAGCTCCACCTAAACCGTTAATAACTTGTTTAAATAATTTTCTTCTAATATCTATTTTTAATTTTAAAAGTCCATTGCTTACTTTTGTGGCAACTTTAATTAATTTTGTTTTTCCTTGTTTTTCAATTTCTTTTGTAACACCTTTGTAAATAGAATCCATTAAAAGAGGAACTCCAACAAACATTGTTACTTTGTATTCAGCTAAATTTTGTTTTACGTATCTTAATCCATCAGCAAAAACAATTTTTACTCCACATGCTAATGTATAAATCATACATGTTGAACCAAATATATGATGGAATGGAAGAAGTGCTATACTAACATCTTTTTCATTAATATCTTCCATACTTTGTAAATCATATATGTTTGTTGCAATATTTTTTTGAGATAACATAACAGCTTTTGATTGAGCTGTTGTTCCTGAAGTAAATAAAAGAACAGCCATTTCATCATTATTAATTTCTGAATTAATATAATCATTATAATTATTCTCTAAAGCTTTTGTTCCTTCATTCATAACATCTGTAATAGATTTAAATCCTTTTAGTTCAGACATACAAATAAATTCTTTTAAAGATGTTTTTTCTTGATTTCTAATTTTAGTAACTGATTCTTCTAATTTTTCATCAAAAATTATACATTCAGCTTTACTTCTAATTAAAGATCTTTCTAATTCATCGTATTGTAAATCTTTATCTAGTGGAACAGAAACAATTCCTCCTAGGAAATTTGTTATATATGATAAAGACCATTCGTATCTATTTTTACCAATTATAGCTACTCTTTTGCCTTTAAATCCCATTTTATATAAACCTGAACCAAGTTTATTAGCATCTTCTAATAATTTTTTATATGTTATTTCTTCATAAGTTACTTCTTTATTTTCTTGATGTTTAATTTTGAATGCTACTTTATCAGCAAATTTTTCAGCTGATCTATAAATAATATCTTTAATATTATTTGGTTTAGGAACTTTATTAATTCTTTTAATCTCCATAAATTTATCCTCTTCTTTTTAAAAAAATATTTACGTGCAAATTATATTATATCAATGAATATTTGTAAATAGTTTATAAAACCTCATTAACCATTTAATCTAATATCGAAAACTAGATGCTTAAAAATAGCCTATTTCGTGTCTTAATTTTTTAAAAAAATTTTATTATATCGTCACTTTATAATTTGACTATTCGGTCAGTTTTTTCCAAAAATAAAAGGTAGCTTTTTAGCTACCAATGATTTATTTATTTTTAATATATTCAATTACATCTTTAACTGTTACAATATTTTCTGCATCAGCATCTTCTATTTGGATGTCGAATTCTTCTTCAATAGCCATTACAAGTTCTACTATATCTAAAGAATCAGCACCTAAATCATCAATAAAGTTAGCTCCTGGAACAACTTGTTCTCCTTCAACACCTAATTGATCTACTATAATATTTTTTAATTTTTCTAATATTTCATTTTCATTCATTTTTTTATTCCTCCATATATTTTTTAAACACCCATAATACTGTATCCACTATCAGCAAAAATAATTTGACCAGTTATACATCTAGACATATTACTTAATAAAAATGTTGCAACATTTCCAACCTCTTCAGTAGTAACATTTCTATGTAAAGGTGATTTTTCTTCAACTACTGTTAAAACACTATTAAAATCTTTGATACCTTTTGCTGATAATGTTTTAATTGGTCCAGCAGAAATACAGTTTACTCTAATACTTTCTCTACCATAATTTTCTGCAAGATATCTAACACTTGACTCTAATGCAGCTTTAGCAACTCCCATAACATTATATCCAGGAATTACTCTTTCAGAACCATTATATGTTAAAGTAATTAAACTTGCTTCTTCATTTAACATATCTAATTCTTTTGCCATTCTTGATACTAATACAAATGAATATGCACTAACGTCACAAGCATGAGAAAATCCTTCTTTACTTGTAAATATAAAATCATTATGAAGATCTTCTGTATTAGCATGTGCTATAGCATGAACTAATCCATCTATTTTTCCATTCTCAGCTTTTATTTTTTCAAAAGCTTCTCTAACAACTTCATCTTCAGATGCTCCATCAACTGTATATGCTTTACTTCCTTCAAATTCTGAAATTAAACTTTCAATTTTATCTCTATTTTCTTCACCCATAAATGTGAATATTAATTTAGCACCATGTTCATAAGCTGATTTAGCAATACCATATGCAATACTCCATTTATTTCTAATTCCCATTATTAATATCTTTTTATTTTCAAGTAACATTTAAAAACTCCTCCTTTAATTTAACGTTACAAATTCACCGATTCTTCTAAATTTTTGATATCTATCCTCAACTATTTCTTCGTCTGATAATTTCTTTAATTTATTAATTGTAGTTTTTATTTCTTTTTGTATATTATTGCAAATTAATTTAAAATCTTCATCACTAACTTGACGTGGTTCTTTAATCACTTTATCTATTACATTTAAATCATATAAATCTCCAGCTGTCAATTTCATTTTTTCTGCAGCTTCTTTATATCTTGATGAATCTTTCCAAAGAATACTGCTATAACCTTCTGGTGATAAAATAGAATACACAGCATTTTCAAGCATTATTACTTTGTTTGCTACACCTAATGCAAGAGCACCACCACTTGAACCCTCACCAATTATAATTGCAATAACTGGTACTTTTAATCTCGCCATTTCAAACATTGATCTAGCGATTGCTTCACCTTGGCCTCTCTCTTCAGCTCCAATTCCTGGATAAGCACCTTTAGTATCAATAAATGTTATTACTGGTCTTTTAAATTTATCTGCTTGTTTCATAAATCTAATAGCTTTTCTATAGCTTTCTGGATTAGGCATACCAAAATTTCTTTCAATATTTTCTTTAGTTGTTCTTCCTTTTTGTTCAGCAATTACAGTAAAATTTTGATTACCTATACTTGCTAGACCACACACTATAGCTTTATCATCTTTATAATTTCTATCTCCATGTAATTCTATAAAATCATCAAATATATTTTCAATATATTCAATTGAAGTTTTTCTTTTTGGATTTCTAGCTATTTCAACTCTATCCCAAGCTGTTAACTCTTTTTTCATACATTACCTCCTATACTTAATGATTTATTTGTTAAATTTGATTAACTTATAAAGTGTATCTTTTAAATCTTTTCTTTCAACTATTTTATCTATAAATCCATGTTCTAATAAAAATTCTGCAGTTTGAAATCCTTCTGGAAGTGCTTCGCCAATTGTTTGTTCAATTACTCTTGGTCCGGCAAAACCTATCATTGCTTTTGGTTCTGATAAAATAATATCTCCTAAGCTTGCAAACGATGCTGTTACTCCTCCATAAGTTGGATCTGTTAATACAGAAATATATAAAAGACCTGCATCATGAAGTTTAGTAAGTGCAGCTGTTGTTTTTGCCATTTGCATAAGTGAAATAATTCCTTCTTGCATTCTAGCTCCACCAGAAACAGAAAATATTATTAAAGGATATCTTTTTTCTATAGCTTTTTCTATAGCGTATGTAATCTTTTCACCAACTACTGCGCCCATACTTCCCATTAAAAAACCACTATCCATTATACATATTACAGTGTTCTCACCATTAATTTTTCCGATTCCACATGTTACAGCTTCTTCTAGTCCTGTTCTATCTCTTAAAGATTTTAATTTTTTAGGATAATCTTCAAGATTTAATGGATTTGTTGAATCTATTTTTAAATCAAATTCTTCATATGTATTATCATCAATTATTTGTTTTAATCTTTTTGCAATATGCATTCTAAAATAATTACCACAATTAGGACATGTGTTTAATGTTTCATTTAAAATATCTTTATAAATAATTTCTTTACATGAATCACATTTAATCCATTTTCCAACTGGAATATCTACTTTATTTTCTATTTTTTTAAGTGAAGGATTTCTTTTTTTAATCTTATCAACTATCATAATTTTTCATTCCTTTTAAAAATTCTTTTCAATAAAAGATGTATCAAAATTTCCTCTTATAAAATCTGGAGTTTTAATTATCTCAAACAAGAAATCTCTATTTGTTTCAACACCTTCAATTACTAATTCTTCTAATGCTCTTTTCATTTTTGCAATAGCTTCATTTCTTGTTACTCCATGTACAATAATTTTAGCTATCATAGAATCATAATGTGGAGATATTGTATATCCTTCATAAATAGCTGTATCAATTCTTATTCCATTTCCTCCTGGTAAATATAAACCTGTTATTTTTCCCGGAGATGGCATAAAGTTTTTACTTGGATTTTCAGCATTTATTCTACATTCTATAGAATGACCTCTAAATGTTACTTCTTTTTGTTTAAATTTTAATTTCTCACCAGCTGCAATTTTAATTTGTTCTTTAACTATATCTATTCCAGTTCTCTCTTCAGTTATTGGATGTTCTACTTGAATTCTTGTATTCATTTCCATAAAATAGAAATTTCTTTCATCATCTACCAAAAACTCAACTGTACCACAGCTTGTATACCCAGTTGCTTTAGCAGCTTTTACAGCAGCATCACCCATTTTATTTCTTATTTTTTCATCTATAGCAGTAGATGGAGTTTCTTCTATCATTTTTTGATGTCTTCTTTGAATAGAACAATCTCTTTCACCTAAATGTACAACATTTCCATGTTCATCCGCTAAAATTTGTATTTCAACATGTCTTGGATTTCTTATAAATTTTTCTATATAAATTTCATCATCATTAAATGATGCTTTAGCTTCTTGTTTTACTAAATTATAAGCTTGTTCAAGTGCAGCTTCTGATTCAACTATTCTTATACCTTTTCCTCCACCGCCACTTGCTGCTTTTAATATTACAGGATAACCTATTTTTTCACAGATTTCTTTTGCTTCTTTTATACCAGTTATACTTCCATCTGATCCTGGAATAACAGGTACACCAGCTTTTTTCATCATATCTTTTGCATTAGATTTATTTCCTAAAAGATTAATTACATCACTTTTAGGTCCAATAAATTTAATATTAGATTCTTCACAAATTGATGCAAATTGTGAATTTTCAGATAAAAAACCAAAACCCGGATGAATACTATCAGCACCAGTAATATTGGCTGCACCTATAATATTTTTTATATTCAAATAACTTTTTTGTGAATTTGCAGGTCCTATACAAACAGCTTCGTCTGCTAGTTTTACATGAAGAGCATCTTTATCTGCTTCTGAATAAACAGCAACTGTTTTTATATTCATTTCTTTACATGCTCTAATTATTCTAACTGCAATTTCACCACGATTTGCTATTAATATTTTATTCATATAAATATCCTTTCATTTATACTACCGCAAAAGTAAGTTCTCCTTTAGCAGCTATCGCACCATCTACAGTAGCTAATGCTTCTCCAACTCCGATTGGACCTTTCCTTTTTATTATTTTAACTTCTAATTTTAATCTGTCTCCAGGAACAACCATCTTTTTAAATTTCATATTATTTATTCCACCAAACAATGCATTTTTACCTTTATTTTCAGGCATAGATAAAATTGCAACAGCTCCAGCTTGAGCTAAACTTTCTGTAATTAATACGCCAGGCATAATTGGATTTCCAGGAAAATGTCCTTTAAAATACCACTCATTTTCATCTACATTTTTATATGCAGTGCAAGATTCTCCTGGTACATATTCTTCTACTTCATCGATCATCAAAAATGGATCTCTTTGTGGAATTATTTCTTTAATTTCTTCTTTATTTAGCATATTAAATTCTCCTTTTATACTATTTTAAAAAGTGGTTTTCCGTAATCTACAGTTTCACCGTCTTTAACTAATATTTCAACTATTTTTCCGTCAAACTCAGATTCAATTTCATTCATTAATTTCATTGCTTCAACAATGCATAACACTGTACCTTTTTTAACTGTTGTTCCTACTTCTACATATGGTTTACTATCAGGTGAAGGTTTAGCATAAAATGTTCCAATCATTGGAGATTTTATTATTTTTCCATCTTCTTTAGGTTCTTTTATTTCTTCGCTTTTTACTACTGTTTCTTTCATGATAGGTTCTTCTACAGAAGTAGTTGTTTCTATAACTTTAACATTAGAAACTCCTTTTTCCATTTTAACTTTCATTCCATCTGGAAATTCTATATCAAGTGAAGTAATTTTTGAGTTTCCCATATCTTCAATTAATTGTTTAATTTTGTCATATTCCATTTTGATTATCCTCCTTAACCTTCAAATTTTTTAAAGATAATACTTGCATTATGACCACCAAATCCTAATGAATTTGACATTGCAATATTTATATTTTGTTTTTCACATTGATTTACTACTAAATTTAGATCACATTCTTCGTCTTTTTCTTTATAATTAATTGTTGCTGGAAGTATTCCTTCTTCAATTGCTTTTACTGATATAATCGCTTCTACAGCTCCAGCAGCTCCAAGTAAGTGTCCTGTATTTCCTTTAGTAGAACTTACTCTTACTTTAGAATTATCGCCAAATACTTTTTTTACTACTTTTGTTTCTATTGAATCATTTAAATGTGTTGAAGTACCATGTGCATTTATATAATCTACTTCAGTGCTATCAATTCCAGCATCTTTTAAAGCTCTTGTAACTGCTCTTGTTGCTCCTTCACCATCTGGTTCTGGTGATGTTATATGATAAGCATCAGATGTTGCTCCATATCCAATTACTTCAGCATATATTTTTGCACCTCTTTTTTTAGCATGTTCTAATTCTTCTAAAACAACTACTCCAGCGCCTTCTCCCATTACAAATCCAGTTCTTTCTTTATCAAATGGAATGCTTGCTCTTGTTTTGTCTGTAGCATTAGATAAAGCTTTCATATTCTCAAATCCAGCTATAGCTGTTGGTGTTATTGCAGCTTCAACTCCACCTGCAAATATAACATCTTCATATCCATGTTTTATAGTTCTATATGCTTCACCAATTGAATGTGTTGATGATGCACATGCTGTTACTATCGCAAGTGATGAACCTTTTAACCCTAAATCTATCGCAACATTTCCTGCTGGCATATTACAGATTCCCATTGGAATAAACATTGGTGATACTCTAGAATTTCCTTTTTCATTACATGTATTACATTGAGTTTCTATTGTATTAAATCCACCTATACCAGAACTAATATAAATTCCAATATTATTAAAATCTGCATTATCACTATTTAATTTACTATCTTCTAAAGCTTCTCTTGCTGCTATCATTGCAAATTGAGAATCTCTGTCTAATCTTTTTGCAGCTTTAACTTCAAAATATTTTTGAGGATCATAAGATTTAACTTCAGCAGCAAGTTTTGTTTTAAATGTTTCAGAATTAATTAAAGTTAGCTCATCTATACCACTTTTACCATCTTTAATAGAATCCCACATCTCTTTAGATGTGTTTCCTATCGGAGTTATCGCTCCTAATCCTGTAATTACAACTCTTCTTTCCATATTTATTTCTCCTTACATTAACATTCCACCATCAATATTTATTACTTGTCCTGTAATATAACTGCTATCATTAGATGCTAAAAACTTAACAACATTTGCAACTTCTTCTGCTTTTCCTTCTCTTTTTAAAGGAATTTGTTCAAATATTTTTTCTTTAACATCATCTTTTAAAACTTTTGTCATATCTGTTTCAATAAATCCTGGTGCTACGGCATTTACTAAAATATTTCTTGATGCTAATTCTTTAGCTAAACTTTTTGTAAATCCTATAATTCCAGCTTTTGATGCAGAATAATTTGATTGTCCTGCATTACCTGAAACACCAACTACTGAAGAAACATTAATTATTCTACCATTTCTTGCTTTCATCATATGACTTGATACATTTTTAGTCATGTTATATGTACCGATAAGATTAACATTTATTACGCTTTCAAAATCTTCTTCTTTCATTCTTAAAAGTAATGTATCTTTTGTTATTCCAGCGTTATTTACTAAAACATCAATTTTACCGAATTCTTCTATTGTCTCATTTGTCATTCTTTCAGTATCTTCATATACTGATACATCTCCTTGAATCAAAAGACACTTTACTCCATAACTTTCAATTTGATCTTTTAATTCAATAATTGAATCTGTATTTGTTCTATAATTTAAAGCAATGTTATATCCTTCTTTTGCAAGTGTTATTGCTATTTGTTTTCCAATACCACGAGCAGCTCCTGTTATTAATGCAACTTTATCCATAATTTCCTCCTAAATACTTAATTCTTCTAACGCTAATTTTAAAGATTCACTGTTATTTATATTTAACACTTTTACATCTTTATTTATCTTTTTAACAAATCCTGATAATGTTTTACCTGGTCCTATTTCTACAAATGTATCAATTCCCATATCAATCATTTCTTTTATTCCGTCCTCAAATCTTACTGGATTGGTTATATGTTTAGATAAAATATCTTTAACATCCTCTGAATCTTTATAAGCCTTACCATCAATATTTTTAATTACTACATTTTTAGAACTATTAATTGTAATATCTTCTAATTCTTCTCTCAATTTTATTGATGCATCTTTAAGCATTTTTGTATGAAATGGTCCAGCTGTATTTAGTTCAATTACTCTTTTAGCACCTTTAGCTTTTAAGTTTTCTGTTATTTCTTCTAAAGCAATTCTTTCTCCTGAAATAACTATTTGTCCTGGACAATTATAATTTGCTGCTGAAATAAATCCTTTTGTTGCATTTAAGCAAACTTCATTTACTATTTTTTCATCTAGTCCAAGAACCGCTGCCATAGCCCAATCTCCTTCAGGGCAAAGGTCTTGCATTATTTCGCCTCTTTTTTTAACTATTTTTACGCCATCTTCTAAACTTAAAATTTGGCCAAAAATTAAAGCTCCATATTCGCCTAAACTTAGGCCCAATGAAGCTTCTGCATTTACTTTATTTTCTTTTAAGATTTCAAGTATACCTAAACTCATTGTAAGTATTGCGATTTGAGTATTTTTAGTTTGATTTAATATTTCTTCAGAAGAATTAAAAGTAATTTCTTCTAAATTCAAACCCGTATATTCATTCACTTTTTTTACAACATTTCTGTATGTTTCATAATCATTGTAAATATCTTTTCCCATTCCAAGGCTTTGTGATCCTTGTCCAGGAAATAGCAATCCAATTCTCATAGTTTTTCTCCAATCCTAATATCGATTTCTTTTGCAAATCTATATAAAAATTCATATATTATTTTATTATTATCGATAATTATTTTAGTTTCTTTTTTTATAGAACTTGCAATTTTTTCTATATTTTCATCAAAAACTAATTGATTTGTATTAATTCCTATTCCTAGAACAATATATTTTACAATGTTACCACATACTTTAGTTTCGGTTAAAATACCGCCAATCTTTTTTCTATTTAAAATTAAATCATTTGGTTCTTTAATTGTTAAATCGACATCGTATATTACCTTAAATATTTCTTTCAAAATTTCGGCAATTCTGATTGTTATACCATCAAGTATTTTTACTTCTTCACCTAACTCTATAAATAGAGAAAAAGCAATATTATTTTCTGTATCAGTATACCAACGTCGACCATGTGTACCAATTGCATTTGTTTGTATATCAGCAATTATTATATCACCTGAAAGAATATCTTTATTTTCTATTCTTCTATAGACTTCTTTTTGAGTTGAATCTATAGATTTATAGTAAAACATTCTTTTTCCTATACATTTACTATTCAATTGTTTTCATTTCCTCTTGTCTTTTAATCTTGTTAGTTGTGGTTTTTATAAGTGGAGTTTCAGATAAAACTACTCCTCTTATAGATTTATATGCTGGCATTATATTGTTAATTTCTTTTATTTTATCACTTAAAATTTCATGGATTTTTTCTTTATCTTCTGTTTTATAAGCTATTTTCATAACAGTTTTATCATATACAATTTTTACATGTATTTTAATGTCATCTGGATCTTCTTTTTTTATTGATTTACCAAAAATAAATGATTCTTTAACACCTTCTATTCTATTAACGATATTTTCCATTTCTTCTGGGAAAATATTTTTACCATTTTTTAGAACAATAACGCTTTTCTTTCTTCCTTTGATAAATATATATCCTTCTTCATCTATATATGCTAAATCTCCTGTATGGAACCATCCATCAACAATAGCTTCGTTTGTAGCTTCTTCATTGCCGTAATAACCAAGCATTACTGATGGCCCTTTTACTAAAAGTTCTCCAACACCTTCTTCATTTGGTTCGTCTATTTTAACTTCCACTCCAGGAATAACCTTACCAATTGATCCTATTTTGTGAATATCTCCACCTTCAATAGCAACGATTGGCGAAGTTTCTGTTAATCCATATCCTTGACATAGATTAATACCAAAATCTCTATATCCTGCTACAACTGATTTATCGATCGCTGCTGCACCTGTAATAAAAGTTCTAATTCGTCCACCAAACATTTCATGTACATCTTTAAATATTTTTCTTCTTTTTTCCATGTTAGCATCTTTATGCTCTTCTAAAAGTTTTAAAACTTTTTCTTTTTTACCTTCTTTTTCAAGCTTTTTCCAGATTCCTCTATACATACTTTCGAATATTGCTGGAACACATGCCGCAAAAGTAATATCATATTCTTTATAATTTTCTTGCATATGTTTTATTCCATCACAGAAAGATGTTCTTGCACCTTTATATAATGAATATAAAAATCCAACTGTACATTCAAATACGTGATGTATCGGTAAGAAAGATAAAAATCTATCGCTTGAATCTACTTCTTGAACTTTATCAAGCCCCATTAAGTTTTCGCATAAATTTTTATGACTTAAAGCAACAACTTTTGATTCTGATGTTGTTCCTGAAGTAAATAGCATAATTTGCATTTCATTTTCATCAATTTCAGCATCTATATATTCTCTGTTACCGTTTTTTAGTAAAACGTCACCAATTGCTATAAGTTCTGATAATGAATATATTCCATTTTCATGAGTTTTAGAGTCCATCGAAATTAAATGTTTTAATTTTCCAGTCCCCTCTATAACTATTCTTTTTAGTGATTCTTCATATTTATTTGAAAAGATAACTGCTTCTACAGCTGATCTTTCAATAACTCTTTTTAATTCGTTTTCTGGAAGTGATTTATCAAGTGGAACAACAATTCCAACGCCACATACTACTGATAAGTATGCAATTTCCCATTCATATCTATTTTCACCTATTACAGCTACTCTTTTTCCTTTTAATCCTAACGTTAATAGCGCTGTTCCTAATTTATCTATCTCTTCTCTTACTGTTTTATGAGTTATTTCTTTATATTTACCATTAGCATCTTTTAATTTAAAAGCTGCCTTTTTTCCATATAAATCTTTCGTCTTGTTTAACATATCTTTTAGATTTTTGATTTCTAAAAAAGTTCTCTCTTTACTCATTAAGGCCTCCTTAGTAACTATCGACACTATATTTATATCAATAAATTTTTGTCGTGTCATTATACTGACCGGTCAAGTTTTATTAATAAATAAAAAATGCCCCTTCCATTATATACGGAATAGGCATTTTTTTCCAGTCTTTTTTTAATCTAATTCAAGTTCATTTAATTTTTCAAATGTAATTAAATCAAAAGATTCAATTTCATCTCTTGAAAGTGTATATAAAACATCTTTAATATAAATCATTCTTTGAATTTCATCAGAGTATCTATTTGTATACATTATTTTTCCATAATCATCAAAAGAACCATTTTCTAAATTAATTTTGTAGATAACAATTCCTGATTGTGAAGATTCTCTTAATGGGAATCCAATTAAATTTTTAGTTTTATTATAGAACAATGCTTTATGATTATAACTTATATCTGAAGATACATATCCTTTTTCATCACCAATATCAACTGAGAATATTTCTTTTGGATTTTCTAAGTCTGATACATCAAACATAGCCATTTTCATGTTTGTATTTGTTGTATTACCATATTTATTTGTTTTTGTATTATATCCAATTCCAATAATATGATTGTCATCATATGGATGTAAATATGAACTATATCCAGGTATTTTTAAAGCGCCTTTAACTTCTGGATTGTTTGGATTAGATAAATCTATTACAAATAATGGATCTATTTGTTTGAATGTTACAACATATCCTTTGTCACCTACAAATCTAGCTGAATATATTTTTTCATCTTTTGCTAAATCTTCGATTTTACCAATTACTTCTAATTTCTCATTTAATACATACAAGTTATTTGCTGTAATTCTTTGATTATCAATCACTACACTTATAGCACCTGTTCTTGTATCTTTTAGTTCTTTTCTAACTTCTTCATCAATATACACTGTAGTAGCAAGTCTTAAATTACCTTCATATTCATCCATTGAGAATTGATTATTTAAGAATCCTTTTACTTCTCCAGTTGTATCTAATTTTAAAGTTCCATTATCTAAATTAAATTTATAAATTGTTGTTTTTCTATCTGTTAAATCATTATCATATATTTGTTTTGTTATATAAAGATTATTTTCACTTGCATAAACTTCATTTCCTGCACCATAGAATGTTTCTACACACATTTCCTCATTAGAGTTAATATTAAATCCACCGACCATCATATATGTGTTTGTTTTATTTTCTGGGAAATAAATAATTCTATTACAATCAATTACTATATCTTTTGTTCCAACAACGCTATCCCAAACAACTGGTAATAATTCAACATCTTTCATTGTTCTATAGTATCTGATTGATTTTCTACTAATGAAATATACATTATCATCTATCATTCTAGCTTGAACATAATTACCATCTAAAGCAACTTCTCTTTCAAGTTTTAAATCTTTTTTATCATCCATATTGTAAACCATTACTTTAGTTCTAGATTTACTAGATGAATAATATCCATAATCATAATATTCTTCTTTTAATATATTTTCTTCATATTCATAAATGTAATGTGTACCAAGTACAACTAATTTATCTTTATTTATAAATATTTCTGTTGGATAAAATCTTTCTTCTCTATTTTCAGTAATATCAATTGTTGATAATAGATCAAGTTTGTTAGCCCCTGCTATATATACTTTATTATTTGCAACATAATAAATATAATCACCATCTGTTTTTACAATATCTGCTTCATCAACATTAGCAACTTGATTATTTGTAGTAGAAAAATCTCTATTTCCAGATAAATCTCCTACAGCTACTTCTTGTTTATTTTGAGATGCTACTGCATCTTTTAATTCAGAACCAGCAGATTGCATTACGCTATCTGAAGCCATTGCATCAAATACTAAACCACCATTTAATCCAGAATTAAAGTAAATATTTTCAGATTCATTTAATGCACTTCTCAATTCTTGAATATTTTTAAATTTAGGTAAATCTGTTTCTGAATATTTAATTCCAGTTTCACTAACTGCAATTTGAACACCAGGATCTAAAGTAACTTTTCTATTCATTAATCCTACTGTACAAATTATAGCAACTACTGCAACACATGATAAAACTTTCATATATTTAATTTTTGAAATTTTCTTTGCATTAATTGCTTTTTCTAAAGTTTCTCTTTTTAATCTTTCTGGAGCATGAATGTTATCAAAAGCTTTTTTATAGTTTTCTTTATTATTCATTTTCAAATCCTCCTTCTAATTTAGTTTTTAAAACTTCTCTAGCTCTATATAGCCATGTTTTTATTGTACCTTCTGTACTACTCATAAGTTTTGCAATTTCATTTACTTTGTAGCCTTCATAGTAAAATAAATATATTACTGTCTTATAATTTTGAGGCAGTTCGCAAACTATTGAAAAAACATTCGATTCCTC
Source organism: Candidatus Scatovivens sp. (assembly GCA_045613965.1). GTDB lineage: Bacteria > Bacillota > Clostridia > TANB77 > CAG-508 > Scatovivens. Next base: position 38,721 of record JAZLBY010000065.1, on the reverse strand, counting down.
TTTTGTTTCAAATTCAATATTTTCATCTAATGTAACAACTTTTTTATTCCAATATGAAGTATTAATATTTTTTGAACAATTTATAGCTACTTTTATAAGCCAAGCTTTTGTATGTTCTTCAGATTTAAATTTAGGCATCTTTTCACTTAATTTCATAAAAACAGTTTGAAATACATCTTCTGCATTTTCTACGTTTCCGCATCTAGTAAGTGCAACTCTATATACCATATCAGAATATTTATCAATTATTTCTTTTAAATAGTCTTCTTTTTGCATAACAATCCTCCCATCTACTATTAATACAATTCAAAACACCATTTGGTTTCAAAAAATTTAAATTTTTACATTTTTTCCCAATTTTTAATAATATCTCTTGGAATTTCTAAATTTCCTTTACCAACTTTTAACTCAATTCCTGGTTTATTTTTACCATGATAATCACTTCCACCACTTTTTAATAAACCATTATTATTGCAATATTCTAATATGTATTCAATTTGTTCATTTGAAAAATTACTATGATAACATTCAAATCCATCTATATCAAAGTTTTCATGTAGTTCTTTAACTAAAGCTTCTTTATCTTCTGCCCATTTATAAATAAATACATGAGCAACTAACACTTTACCGCCTGCATCTTTTATAGCATTAATAGCTTCTTCTACTGTTGGATAATCCTTTGATTTATCTATATAAAAAGCATCATTTAAATCTGCACAATATTTTTTTGAAAATGTTGTAAAATCTTCCCATAGATCTTCTGGTAATTTACTTTGATTTTCAGGATACAATTTTATATTCTTATAAATTTCTACACTTGCCCAATCATTTTCTGGATTCCATATCCATTTTTCTTTAGGCATCATATCTAAACCTTTTTTTATACAAGCATCATATAAATGATTAAAATATTTTAATTGTAAATCTTTTCTTTGTTTATCTTTATAGTATTCATCTATCCAAGCATTCATTTTATTTAGATCATAATCATAACCTAATACTTCTATAAGTCTACCTCTAAAAGCACATTTTATTTCTATACCATTAATTAATTTCCCTGAATAATAATCTTTAATATTTATATTTTCTAATTCTTTATATGCTCTACAATTATCATGGTCTGTAATAGAAATACATTCAAGTTCTAAGCTTTCTGCTTTCTTTAATAATTCAACTACACCATCTGTTCCATCAGAATAATGTGTATGTATATGTAAGTCAATCATTTATTTTTTGCCTCCAAAATTGTAAAAATTTTACAATTTAATTTTATTACTAATAAAAATTTTTTTCAACAATGTCATAAAATTGACATGAAAAAAAGCAGACTACAAAATACTAGACTTTTGTGTTCTGCTTTCCATTCAAGTTACTGGCACTTATCCATTGTAATAGTTCTCGTACCTACTTGAATTCCAGTCAAGGTTTCCCCAAGCCTTCTCAGCTGGACTTACCCGACATAGCGCGTTATGAAGTTTGTGACCGTTGGCGCACCCTCGACACATTGTGTGTGAAAAGTCTACACCCGCTTTCTCAAAGTCTTCACGACAAGATTGACATTCCTGGTTGCATTCCTCGATGATCTTTTCCCAGTTCGTCTTCATGGCCAATTACCTCACGCTTATATATTCTATAGGGATATTACCCCTAAGTTCATATTACTACTTTTATTTACTTATGTCAACTTATTTACAAAAAAATAAGAAAGGTCCATAAAACCTTTCTTACTCTATAATATTATTATCTTTCATCTTTTTCTGGTAACATTAGTTTATCTAATGTATCTTTTCCTTGATAATGTTCATATTTAAACATTGTATTTCTCTTTGCTTGCTCTTTAAAGAATTTCTTTACAATTGGAAGAACTTGTTCTGGTTTAACATCATTCTCTTCACAAAATGTCGATGTATATTCTTTAATAGCTTTACTTCTTTCTTCAGGATCTGATATTTCATGAAATGCTCTAATTGCATTAATTAAATCCGCTTCAATTAATGCCACTTTACTATCACTTAATTTATCTGAAAGAATTATTTTTTCCAAAGTCTTTTTACCTTTATAGTGTTCAAAATTAAACAGAGTGTCATCTTTTCTTCTTCTTTCAAAATATTTATTTAAAACGTCTATAGCTTCTTTTGGGTCTATTTTATGTTCCTTACAAAATTCTAGTGTATATTCTCTTACATACTCTTCTCTTTTTTGCTTATCATCTAAATCATGAAATGCTTTTACAGCATCAATTAAAATATTTTCAGTTAATAATAATTGTTCGTTTGTCATATATTAACTCCTTTATAATTAAATCTTCTTATATTATACTACATTTTCAAGATTTTTTCAACTTCTCATAAAATGCACAAACCAGAAGAGCAGTCTCTTCTGGCCGTTTTGTGTTTTTTGGGAATCTAAATTACTTAACAATGAAAGCTGTCCATCCACCGCGGTCAAATCTCTGAGTTGCTTCCTTGGACATCTGTCTGTACTCTGCGTCGCTGATAGCCTTCGTTTCCTTAGGCATAAAAGACAATCCGCAGGCTGCACACATGATCTGACCATCGTTATCATGGCCTTCAACACATGTTGCACCACATTTGGGACAAGTTGCCAGGGTTACCTCGTAAGTAGTCGCGTTGTTTTGTTCTAACATTGGGATATTCCCTCCTTATAAAAAGAATTGCTTTAATAATAACCAATTTGTTTGACTTATTAATGATGCAATTGTGCCTTTTATGTGAACAGCTTATTTATTAACTTTTCTTAGATAATCTTAAATTTACGTTATCTTTAACTACTGTATATAAAATTGATGCAATTGGAAGTCCTAATAGCATTCCTATTAATCCAAATAAATCTCCACCAACTGCTACTGCAACAAGCACCCAAATTCCTGGTAATCCTACTGAATCACCTACTACTTTTGGATATATTAAGTTTCCTTCTATTTGTTGAAGTATTAATATAAATATTAAGAATGTCATTACTTTTAATGGTTCAACTGAAAGAATTAATATAGCGCCAATAATTATACCAATAAATGCACCTACTATTGGAATTAATGCTGTTACTCCAATTAATACTCCTATTGGTACAGCATATGGTATTCTAAGAACAAGCATACCAATTATGCTTAAAATTCCAAGTAATGTTGCTTCTAAGCATTGACCTGTAATAAAGTTTTTAAATATTCTTCTTGAAGTTCTTCCAAATTCAATAATTTTTTCTGCTTTTTCATTTTCAAAATATGCATATAAAATCTTTTTAGATTGTGCTTTTAATTTATCTTTACTTGTTAAAATATAAATAGCAAATACTAAAGATACAACTGTATTAAATATACTTCCTATTAAGTTACTTGCAAATGATATTGATGTAGTTATAACATTTGTTGCTATATTTTTAACTTGTTCACCAGATCCAAGTTTTGCAATATCTATATTTTCTATTGCCTCTCTAACTTCTGGTATATTAGTTGTTACATCAATTGCAAAATTTTTAATCTCTGTAGCGTATTTAGGAAAATTCTCAACTAATAATTTAGCTATATTAATAATTTCTGGAAGTATTAAATTAACGATTAAAGTAATAATAAATCCTATTACAAATATTGCTAATAATAATGATACTATTCTTACTAAACCTTTATTTAATTTTTTTCCACCTTTAGTTTTAAATTTTAAAAGTTTTGTTTCAAATGCAATCATTGGTATATTTAATATAAAAGCAAGTGCAGCACCAACTACAAATGGACTAATTATATCCATAAACTTACCAATAAATCCAAGTGTAGAATTAAAATTTAATACTATCAGAAGACCAATAAGTGCAAATAATATAATTTTAATCCATTTTTTTGTTTCTTCTTTTTCAGTGTTCATTATATCCTCCTTATTAATAATATTTTTTATCTATTATTTAAATTTTCTTCATTTTATCTCCTTTATTTTAGGATATTTTGATTTAAGAGCATTGTACTATATATGAAAAGTACATCTTGTCCATCTTTAAATTCAACAAATTTATCTATTATTTGACTCGAAATATATCTTAAGTCAATTAATATTATATTTTCATAATCTTCTATTAACAGTGGTGCTAAACTACTTCCAAATGAATCTCTAAATATTAATAACTCTTTACCATTTTTTACATTTGGGTTTTTAATTCCAATAAGTGGTGTTGCTCCTGATAAATAAATATCATATTTATCATTAGTGTCTTTAGTATCATATACTCCTAAAACTTCATTTGTTTCATAGTTATATACAACCGCATTATCTATAATTTCATTCTTTAAAATATACATCTCATCTGCTTCAACTTCAGCTGCAATTTGACCATAGTATGTTCCATAGAATTTACCGACATTTTGTTTTTCATATGCAGAATTTAAATCTTCATTTCCCATTGATGTAGTAATTTTATTTGCTACTTTTTCTAAATGTTCTTGTCTCCAGTGTATATCTGTTTTGTAATAAGAATCTAAACTAAGTTCATTCCATATATCAATATACTCTATATTTGTGAATTTTTTATTAACCAATTCTTTTAATTCATCATAATTAATTTTTAAATGATCATCTTCTAAATAAAAATTTTTATCTGGTATTATTGCATAATACACATTCATATTTTTTAAATATTTATCATAAACATTTTTCAAAAGATTAGTTGTTTTTTCTAGATTTGAATAATTAATTGGATATTCAATTTTATATATAGCACCATCTTTTTCAAAATATTTATTATCATCTTTTTGCCCTAATAGTTTAACATTTACAAGAGATTTCAAAGATCTTAATTCTTTTCTAAACGCAATTTGATCAACAGCATAACTTTCAAACTTATTAATCAAATCACTTGAAAATATATTTTCCTTTGTAAACTCTGGTAATTTAGCAAGTTTTCTTCTCTCTTCTAATGAGATATCTTTGTCTTCTATAGCGATATTCATTATCAAAAATCCTACTGTTATAAGAGAGAATAATGCTGTAATTATAATATTTTTTACTTTCATAATTCCCTCCTAAAATCTAAAGTATAAAAATGGATTAAATGAACCATCAACAATAAATGCTGTAGATACTAGTAAAATTATTACTACAAATACTGGTTCTAATACATTTGATACTTTCTTTAATTTTTCTGAATTTACTATCATTTTCATAAGTGGTGTTGAACCAATTATAGCCAAAACAAAAATTATAAAATAACTTTTGAAATAATAAATAGATTCTGCACTTACGAGTGGTATTCCATTATATCCTATTAATCCTAAAAGATTCTCTGAAATATCTTTGATTCCATTACCATTAAAAATAATAAAACTTATCATTACTAGTATACAAGTATAAATGTTAGAAAATATTTTAGGCATTTTATCTAAATATTTTTTAAGTAATATTTTTTCTATTAATAGTATTACCGCGAAATATAATCCCCACACTACAAAATTCCAAGCTGCTCCATGCCATATTCCTGTAAATAACCATACAACAAAAATATTTCTAATCCATTTAATTTTACTTACTCTATTTCCACCAAGTGGTATATATACGTAATCTCTAAACCATGAAGATAGTGACATGTGCCATCTTCTCCAAAACTCTGTTATACTTGTTGCTATATATGGATAATTAAAGTTTTCATTATACTCGAACGCAAACATCTTTCCTAGACCAATTGCCATATCTGAATATCCTGAAAAATCAAAATAAATTTGCATCATTACTGCAATTCCATACATCCAATGATATAAAACACTTCTATCTCCTGATGCTAAGAATATACTAGCAAGTTCTCCTATTACATTTGCAATTAAAACTTTCTTACCAAGACCTATTGTAAATCTTGTTACTCCTTTTGAAAACTTTTCAAAAGTATGTTCTCTATCTTCTAATTCTTTTACTACTGTTGTATATCTAACTATTGGTCCTGCTATTAATTGAGGAAATAATACAACATATAACGCTAATGTCAAAATATTCTTTTGAGCTGGAACTTCTTTTCTATATACATCTATTAAATAACTCATCATTTGGAATGTATAGAAAGAGATTCCTACAGGAAGAGCTAAATGTAATAAATCCAGTTTATTATTTAAAAATAAATTAACATTTTCAATTAAAAAGTCAAAATATTTAAAGAACACTAAAAAGCTTCCAGTAATAATTAATGCTACTGTAAGCAAAATTTTAGAATGTTTTTCATATTTACTTATTAACAGTCCAAATATATATGTAACTAATATTGAAACAAGCATTAAAAAAATATACTTTGGTTCACCAACAAAATAAAATAACATTGATGAAACAAGCAATACTATATTTTTTGCTTTTTTAGGCACTAAATAATATATGATTAAAAGTACCGGTAAAAAATAAAACAAAAAAGTTATACTTGAAAAAATCATACGTACTCCTTATAACAAATAAAACGCCGTAAATAATTGCGGCGCTTTATTGATTTATCATTTATTATACAGCTGGTTCACCATCATAAGCTGGAACTTCATCCATTCCAGGCATCATATCATCAGGCATTTCTACAACTTCAGCTGTTCTTACGAATTCTTCTCCTATACCGCCAGCTAATGTTTTGAATTTTTCATAAACTGGTTTAGCCATCTCTTCTGAAGACATTACTAAGCAGATTATATCTCCACTGCTTGTTGTATAAGCTTTTTCAGCTTCAACACAAATCCATTTTCTCATATTAATGTTTTCGTTCATTTTTTTAGCTGCTGCATTTACATCAACACCTTCTTTTACTTTAACAATAACTAAAGAATATGCTTGTGATGACATCATTGGTTCAGAAACAACACAAAATTGTACATCATTTCCATTATCTAACCCTGTCATATATGCAACACTATCATTATCTGTTGGATCTATAGCTTGTGTCATTAAACTACCATATAAATTATCATTTCCTTCATATAATTTTGTTACGAAGTTTGTTAAATCTTCTGCTGTATTTAAAACTAAATTAGATTTTACTTCATCTACTGTATTTTCAGCTTTTTGTAACATTGGTTTTACTACAAAGAAAGCTGCTACAGCCACAACTGCAACAATTGCAATTATTATTAATGCTTTTTTCATATTAAAAAAATCCTTTCTTATATATAAATTACACAACCATTATATTTATAAAACACATTAAAAGCAAGCAAGAATTTAAATAAAAATACATATATTTAAACATTTATCACACGCTTTTATACATTATCTCTTTAATGCTCACTTTATAATAAAAAATGACATCTATCGATGCCATTAATTAACAAAAAAATCATAGATTATATCTAAATTCTTTTCATCTTTAAATTTATTTTCCATTGGACACATTCCAGTTTTATCATTATTTATAACATATTCAGTCTCTTCATCATACTCATAATAAATACCGTTTTCATCAAGAACTTCTCTTCCATATTTACTCAATGTTTTTGCATAAAGAGCTTTTATTTTTCCTTTTATTAAAAGAGACGCAGCAACTTTACCAATAATTTTATCAGCTACTATTGCATCATTTAATGCTGTTTCATTTTCTTTTAAAATACTTACAATATCTATAACTCTTTTATTATAGTATTCCTTTATATTTCCATCTTTAAACATTACAACTAAACTTGCGTCTTTATTCAATAATCTTTCTTTTACTATTTCTATCTCTTTCATAAACATCCTTTTATTTAAATACCTAAAATTGATCTTTTCAAGAATTGAAATGCATCATATAACATTATAAATCCATCATTATTTGCATCTCTAATCAATTTATCAAAATCATCTAATACTGTACCTGGAAGAATTGTATCTTTTAGTATTTGAAAAGCATCATATAACATTGCTTTTCCATCACCGTTTACATCTCCATTTACAATTACTAGATATTCTTGTTCAACATTACCATCTTTTTTTATTTTTATAATATTTTTTGAACCATAATAATCTAAAACAGATTTAAATGCATCATCACTTGTATAAACTTCAACGGTATAACCCTTACCTAAAACTGGGAAATTATCAATACTCAATGATGAATTTATTGTTGTTTTAACTGGAAACTTAATTACATATTTTCCATCAATTTCTTCTATTGCTAAATTAGTATATACAACTTCTTCTGGAATTCCATTTACTGTTACAGAACAAGTATCTTTCTTTCCATTTGATGTCATAACAGTTATTACCGCATTACCTGCTGCAACGCCTTTAACAACTCCATTTTGATCAACAGTTGCTACTGATGTATCTGATGAAGTCCAAGTTAATTTTTTATCCATACTAGTATTTTCTGGTAATATTTTTGCAGTTAATGTTTTTTCTTCATCAACATTTAACTCTATAACTTCATCTACTTCTACACCTTGAATTAATACAAAATTTAATTCATAAGTTTTTCTTGTAGATGTATTTGCAGAATTATTAACTAAATCAAGAGTATCATAATAGAATTTTTTATCTTTATATTCTATTCCAAAAAGCACTTTAGAACCTTGATTAGGATTCATAAAAATTGACTTCATATCTTGTCCATCAAATTTCATCTGCATAATCATATTTTGAGTTGTAAAATAAATATAATCATTATCAGTTGTATAACTTGGATTTGCAAAAACTAAGTCTGAAGTATCTTTCTTAGTAATAGTTTTATCATTAAAATTTCTTAAACTTTGTTTGCAAATATTTATATAATTTACATTTTTTATATTATCTAAAGAATACCAGTAACCATCATTATACATCAAATAACTTCTATAATAATCAATACCCCATGGTGTATTAGTTCCATCAAATTGAGTATTATTAGCAGTTAAATCATTTTCTGCCATCCATGAATAGTGATTTCTATTTGAATCAGAAAATCCTGAATCGCTAGCTAAAAAATATCTATAAGTTGTTCTACCAACTCCAGCATTATCATCATTCCATGTAACATCTAAATGATAATAATCACCGTTATATTCAACCATGTTCCAAGCATGTTCCATATCAAAACTTGTAACAACAATTGATTTTATTCCAGCTGCTTCAGTTAAAAATTTAAATGCTTTTGAATAACCATCACAAACTGGTAATCTATCAACTAAAGCTCCATATAATGTGTGAGAAGACTCTATTATATTTGATGCATATGTACAATATTGACACAAGAAATTATTTGTATATACTATTTTCTCTAAATCATTCCATTCAGGTTTGATCCCAGATAAATATAAATTTTTTGCTTTATTTATTATTGTTTCTGCTTCTAAATATTCATTAAGCGTCATTATATATTTAAATTCTATGCTTAATACATATTTTATATTTGTATCTGGATCTATTCTATAATAATACTTATATGATGAACCTAATGCATACATTTCAGGTCTATCAAAAACAGCTAATACTATTTTAGTAAGCTCGCTTGTTGTAATATTAAACTGAGATATATCAATATTTTCTTTTTGTACCATCGCTTCAGTAGCTAAATAATCTACTATCGATGTTTGACTATTAACTGCAACTGAAAACTTTGCAGGTTCTTTATTTGGTTTTTTATAAAATTCTTCTCTTAACTTATAATAATTTTTAGGACTCATATCAACAGTTTCCACCATTTCAGTTGCAAATGATGGAATTGCTACAAATAATCCAATTAAAAATATTATTAAAACTATAAGTTTTTTATTCTTCATATGTTAATCCTTTAATATTTATAAATTTCTCCACCTACATAAACAGCATGAATTAAAATACGTTGTGAACCACTATCATCACAAGTAGATAATGTTAAAACTTTGTCTGTTTTATAAGGTACTAAATTATAAATTGTTTCTGATCTATCAAGCATTTCGCGAATAAATGCTCCTTGTGTTTCATCATCAACAATATTTGATTTTATAGCATAATCATCTGGATAAGTCATATATGATGAGAATACTTTATAATTTAATTTTTCATATGGAGTATAAACTTCAATATTTACATCTCCTTCAATTTCATTATCAAGTATCTTTTGTAAGTCAGCAAACATTATACCTGACTTAATATTGTGGCCATATAAAACAGTGTTTTTATCAATCATTTTTGCACTATTTTTAAAGTCCATAAATATCCATCCACATGTACTATATTTTCTATCAAAATCTTTATGCAAATAATATTCATTATTAGTTGTTTGAACAACTGGATAATCAACTGTTGTACCTGGAATTTTTATCCAAGCAACAGTATCAGTATTTTTATCTTTTAAAGAGTCAAAATCAACTGGATTTTTCTTTTTAGTATCTCTTGTATTTGCATATTTATCTTTTGGAATCTCAGAAAAACTACTTTCAATCAATTGGTTTTTTAGACTTTCAGATTTACCATTATAAACTGCCCATCTAATTAAATTTACAACTGAGAAAATAAACATTATTAAGAAAAGCACAAATAATACAGCATTTCTAATAACTTTATTTTGTAGTCTTTTACTCATTTTACTTAAATCTTTTGGTTGTTTTTTTACTGCCATAATTTCTGAACTCCTATTTATTATAAAAAGGAGGCATATTATTTTTCTATGCCTCCAACTTTATTATTTGTTAATTATTAAATCAATCGTTTTGAATCTAGTGAACATTCCTACTATTGAAACTAACATCATTACCGCTAGAGCTTTAATATTCATATCTCCTGTATGTGGAGAAGTTACTAAACTTTCAACTGCTTGTTGAGTTGTTGTACTTGTTGTTGGTTTTTTAGTCTCTTCTTTATTTTCTTCTTTTGGTGTTTCTGTATCTTTGTTTTCTTCATTAGAAGGATCTTTATTTTCATCAGGGTTTGTTGTATCTGAATTTTCTTTATCACCTTCAGATTCTTGATCTTTATCTTCATTATCTCCAGTAGGTTCTTTATCTGGATCTATTTGTCCATCTGTTGTTGGAACTTCTATAATTGTTAAATCTACTAGTGAAGAAAAACCTTTTTCATCACCAGCATCATTTATTGCAATTACATCAACTGTGATTATAACTTCACCAGCTTTTTTTGCTGTAACAACACCAAAGTTATCAACTGTTGCCATTGATTCATTTGATGATGAATATGTTATTGTAACCTCATCAGTAATTGTTTCAGGATTAAATGTTACTGTTGATTTTGTTGTTTCGCCTTCTTTTAATTCTGTTTTTTCTAAAGTTAATGTTACAAATTCAAGTTGTGCTTCTTTAACTGTAATTTCCATTGTAGCTGATTTTCCATTAGAAGATGTTGCTGTAATTTTAACTTTTCCTGATTTAATTGCTTTTACGTTACCAGCTTGATCAACTGTTGCAATAGACTCATCACTTGATGACCAAGAAATTTCATCTACAGCTAGTTCTGGAACTAATTTAGCAACTAGAACAGCTTCTTCACCTTTAATTAATGTTTCAATCTTTTTATCGAAAACTACTGAATCCGCATGAACTCTTGATACTTTTACAATTCTAGAAGCCTTAATACCATTTCCATAATCAACTGTTATTTCAGCTTGACCTTCACTTTTGGCTACTATTAAACCTTTATTATCAACTGTTACTATATTCTCATCAGATGTTGTCCATTCTGGAATAGGAACTTTTGTAACATTTGCTGGTAAAAATACAGGATTTAATTTAGACATTTGTCCTACTTTTATTTCTAATGGTGTATCACCATTTTCAAGTTCTACTCCTGTAAGTTGTACATTTACAACAACTTTACATCTAGCAATTCTTCCACCTAATTCAGCTTCAATAACTGCTGTACCAGGTCCAACTGCTGTTATAATACCATTATTAACTGTTGCTACAGTTTCGTTTAATGATCTCCAAATTGTTTCTGATTCATCTATTGTTGCATCAACTGGAACTTTAGTTACTTTTAAGACATCTATTACAGGAACTCCAAGATCTGCTGAAATTTCTGTATGATTTAAAGTAATATCTGTCAATGAACATGTTACTGTTACTGGACATGTTGCTGTTAGTCCTGCAGCTGAAGCTACTATTGTTGTAAATCCAGTACCTTTTGCTGTAACAACTCCGTTTTCATCAACACTAGCAATTGAACCATCTAATGATTTCCATTTTACTGTTTTATCATCAGTTGTATTTTCAGGTAATATTGTTGCACTTAATTGAACAGCCTCTCCTTTTTCAAGTGCTAATTCATTTTTATCTATAACTAATTTTTGTGCATTTACATATGGTACTGTAACAGTTATTTCATCAGTTATTTTATTAACTGTTTCTGCTTTTATTTTTGCTTGTCCAGGAGCTAATGCTGTGATTACTCCATTTTCTATTTTTACAATATTATCAGCATTAGTACTCCATTTAATAGTTCTTGCTTCCACAAAAACATCTGGCTTAAATACAACTGATAATTCTGTTGATTGACCTTTATATAATTCTATATTTCTATTTTCATCAATAGCATCATTTATAATTTCAATTGATTCGATATGAGCATTAACAATAACTGCAATCATTGCTTTAAAAGAACCTACTTTAGCAGTTACTACTGCTCTACCATGAGCAATACCTTCAATTTGACCATTTTCATCAACTGTTACTATTGATTCGTCACTTGAAGACCATTCTGTTGGTGTTGTATCTGTTGTATCAATCGGATCTTTAATTAGATTTAGTTTTGTCTTTCCTCCTAAATCAATTGCTATATCATCAGAATCGAATGAAATTCCAAGAAGTGGTGCTGTAACAGAAACTTTTACCGTTTTAGAAAAAGCTCCACATGATACTTTTACTTCTGTGTTACCAGTACCAACTGCAGTAACTAATCCTGTTTGATCAACTGTTACAACTTTATTATCTAATGAAACCCATGAAAGTCTACTTGTACTTGTAGTATCTGCTGGTACTCTTTCTGCAACTAATTGATATTTATCACCTTTTGATAAATTTAATTCATTTTCATTTACTGTTACTCCAGTTAGAGGATTTCTTACTTCAACTTCTGCTGTTGCTTCAAATCCACTACATTTAGCAGTAATTGTTGCTGTTCCAGGTCCTACGGCTACTAAGTGTCCATCATTAACAGTTACAACTGCTGAATTACTTGTTGTCCATATAATTCTATCAGTATTTGTTGTATTAGCTGGTTGTTTTTCAGCTGTTATAACTTTTCCTCCACCTTTATTCATTAATATAGATGGTGTTTGAATTATAAGACCAGTCATTGGAATCGGATTTTTTAAATTTACAGAACTTACTGTTGGGATAATAACAGGTGTGTTTAATTCAGCTTCAGGTGATTCTGGATCTGCACAATAACTTGCTGAAGTAATTTCAACTTGTGTGTCACCTTGTTGTATTACTTTAAATGTAACAGTTGCTACTCTTCCACTTTTAGCAATACCTGCTGGTGTTACAAAAGTCATCATTACATCGTTTGTTCCAATTAAACCTGTTGCAACAGAATAACCTGGTGCAATATCTGCGTTAAGACTTTTTCCTGTAATTAATTTTTTCTCAATCCCATCATCAATATCTGGTACTGGTTCTACGTAAGCAGGATCAAATCCAAGCATTACTGTTACCATTTTTTGATTTTCTAATCCCTCAGATAAATTTACATCTACTGAAAATGTTTCACCAACATCTGCAATAGCTGTTGCATTTGGTACACCATTTACTTGTAATGAAAAAATTGGTGTACTAGCATGTGTTACCAAATTTGGTATGAAAGGACTTAAAATTGCTAAAATTAATAATGATGCAATTATCTTTCTTCTTATCCTCATTTTGTTCCTCCTCTGTTTTTCCTAATAAATAAAAACATCTTAAGTATTATTGTTATCGATGTCAAAATAAGCACTAATTCAACTAGCAACTCATTTTGTTTTTCTCTTTTTTGTATAGCTAAATATTTTAGTCTATATTCTTCAACAACTTTATCAATTTTAACTTCTTCATCAGTTGTTGCTTGTGGTATAAAATCTTTTTTATTTTTAGCTTTAGATACTTTTGATACTATTCCATTTTGAACATAAATTTGAACAGTTCCAATTATTTCTCCATTCAATTTTATTCTAACAGTAGTAGTTCCATCTTTTTTAGGAATCATTGTTCCATCGTCAAGAACTTCTAATATATCGTTATGTTCAATTTCATATATCAATTCATCTTCTGGTAATAATTCAATATTACCATTACTAATTATAATATTTTCAATTGATTCTAATAATTCAATATCTTTCTTTTCAAAATTAGAAATCTCTTGTTTTACTTGTTTCTTTTCTTCTTTTGTTTCCTCTACCTTAACATCGTTATTTTTAGGAATTAATATTTTCCCATTTTTTACTTCACAATCAATAAGATTACCCTTACTATCAGATATTTCTCTTAAATTTATTTCTAAAGGTATATCTTCAGATAAATCTTTTACTCTAAATGTTAAAGAATAATAATCTCCAGCTTTCTTAAAACCTGTAAAACTAACTGCTCCTATCGCAACTCTACTTTCGCTTGGTAAGTTTTCTGCTAATTTAAAAGTAGCACTTAAATCTTTACCAGCTCTTGAATTAACGAATTCTAATTTTGTTTGATCATATTTTACATCTAAACTCCAACTTGTAATATTCTTATTTGGGTTTTCCAAACTCAAATTAATTGTAACTTTATCAGAATCTGATGATTTTGTTACATCTTTTATTACAAAACAAGTTTTAGTTGATGCATATGAATTTATTGCAATTAGTAAGATGAAAAGACAAAAAGTTATCATTAATTTCTTAAGCATTCTTTATCTTTTCTCTTTCAAGATTTCTAGGTCCTAAAATATCCAAAACATTTTGGATGCTTTTTCACCCATTTATACAGTATAATTTTATTCCAAAAAAGCACTAAAAGCAATTAAACTCAGGTTACAAGTTTATGTCTTTTTGATAACAAAAAAAGAGCAGATTTCTCTGCTCTTTTACAATTTATTTACTATTCACTTCTTAATGCTAAAACCGGGTCTTTCTTAGCAGCTTGTTTTGATGGTATTAATCCACCAATTAAAGTTAACACAACGCTTAGTATTACAAGCACTGTAGCTCCCACTGTAGGAAGTACTGCTGTTATATCTTCATTAACCGAATGTATTATCGCATTAGTTGGTATTAAAAGTAAAAGTGTAACAACTATACCAATAATACCAGAGAACAATCCAACAATAAATGTTTCTGCATTAAATATTGATGAAATATTACGTTTTGAAGCACCTATCGCTCTTAATATACCAATCTCTTTAGTACGTTCTAATACTGAAATATAAGTGATAATACCAATCATTATTGAAGAAACAATAAGTGATATACTTACAAACGCTATTAAAACATAACTTACACTATCAACGATAGTTTTTACAGAAGACATTAATATACCTGTAATATCTGTGTAATTAATAACTTTTTCTTCATCAACTTTCTCTATTTTTTCATTATAATCATCTAAATATTCTAAGAATAATTCTTTTGAATCAAAATCTTTAAAATAGAATGAAATTGATGTTGGTTCATCTAAATCTTGATATCCTAATGATATTAAATTTGTAAATGAATTTTCTACAGTAGCAGTAGTCATTGCTTGGAATAAACGTTTCATTTCTTCTTCATCCATTTCAAACTTAAATGCTCCTGCAAATTTATCTGTATCTACATTAAATGCATTAGCCATTTTTTCCATTAACTTAGCTGTTAATTCTCCAACTTTAGTTAATATTGATTTTTGCATAACAGCTTCTGTCATTTTAGGACCAACTTGATCAGCTACAGCAACAATTTCTTTTTGAGACACTAAAGTATCTACAATAGTATCAATAGTTGCCGCTGCAATTGGTGCTGTTAAATCAGTAGGAATAGATGTACCTCCGCCAAGACTTCCTACATCTCCTCCGCCTGGAACTGATGTATTAGTATTAGTATTAGTGTTTGTATTTGTATTAGTTGATGTATTTCCTACAGCTGTGTTTCCAGTATTTGTATTAGTATTCGTGTTGGTATTAGTATTTCCACCAGAACTTCCAGTTCCTCCTGGTAAACCTCCGCCAACTCCTGGCATACCTGGCATTGAGCCTCCGCCCATTCCACCAGCACCAACCATAGATACATAACCTTTTAAAATACCTTTTATCATTTCTGAATACATTGTCGATTTAAATGTATCTGCTGGTATTACATAATCTTTTTCTAATTTAGCTAATATTTCTTTATTAGAATCACTATTTAATCCTTCATCAACAATTTTATCAACTTCGCTTAGCTTAATCATTGCGATTCCGCCTACACCTTTTTTAGAAACATATTCAGTTAATATATTTTTTGTTAATCCTTTTAGACCATTCAAGAAAGCTTTTTTTGCTTTATCAGTATCAGTTGTTATAGCAGAAGAAATTTCTCCCATATAACCTTCTGTTAATTTTTTGATATCATCTTCGCTAATGTTTACACCAAATGCTTTTGAAAGTGCATCTTCATCAATTGATACCATATCTTGGAAATCAAGTCCTGGTGATTTTTCTTCATCATCAAATCTTTTTCCACTAAATACATTTAGATTTTTATCTGCTAATTGTTTTTGTACTATTTCAGATTTTTCAGCTTCTTTTATTACATGTTCTGTTAAAGCTCTTGTATATAAAACTCCTGATGTTAAACTTCCTGAAGCTGTTGTTGGTTTTACTATAGCAACAACTTTAAGTGGAGTTCCATTTTCATAAACTTCTTTCATATGAGTTTCATCATCGCTCATATCTTCATAAATTTTATATTTACTATTATATTTATATTTACTTGTAGCATCTATTAATTTAAGTTCAAGATTCATTAATTCATCGTAACTAATTTCTAATGGTTTAGAGTCATTTACAACTTTTTCGCCATCCATTATTTGAGCTATCATATCTTCAAGTTCTTCTAATTCTCTTAATCCTAAAGCATATAGTAATAAATCAGAAACAGATTGCTCATCTGGAAGCACAAGCATAATCTCATCATATTTTTGAGGCCATTTTCCTTCAATTATCTCATATTGTTCCTCGATCATTTTTTGATCATTAATCAATTCACCAAAAATCGTAATTCCAGATCCCATTAAACTTGATGAACTACCCATTAATGATGATATAAAATCACTTGGATTTAATTGTAAAAGTTCTTTATCATCAGTTTCAGTATATATAGTTGGAACTACTGCGTATCTATATGATGTAAGAGCAACCATTTCATCTACTTTTTCTTTATCATCTTCTAATTGTTTTTTGAATGTTTTTAAATCATTCTTACCAATAGTTGAGAACATATCAGCAATGTTTTGTTTTTCAACTACTTTTCTATCACTCTTCTTTTCAGGCTCTTCATCTTTTGCCATTTGTCCCATTAAAAGTGACATTCCATCAGCAGTTTCAGACTCTATTGTAAGTGGATATGAAGTTAATGTCTCTTCTTGAATTTTATCTATATAATTTTGGAAACCTGTTGATAACGATAATATCATCGCAATACCAATTATACCAATTGATCCTGCAAAAGATGTAAGTATTGTACGACCCTTTTTAGTTAAAAGGTTGTTTAAACTTAATGTAAACGCAGTTGCCATTGACATTGAAGATTTACCTAAGTTTTTATGTTTTGGTTTTTCTTTTGAATTTTTCTCTACTTTAAAAGGATTTGAATCATCTGTTATTTTTCCATCTCTTAATTTAACAATTCTTGTTGAATATTGTTCTGCAAGTTCTGGGTTATGTGTTACCATTACTACTAAACGATCTTTAGCAACTTCTTTTAATAATTCCATAACTTGAACACTTGTTGCAGTATCAAGAGCACCTGTAGGCTCATCAGCTAATAGAATATCTGGATCATTTACTAAAGCTCTTGCTATAGCAACCCTTTGCATTTGTCCACCAGACATTTGCATTGGTTTTTTATGTGCTTGTTCTTTTAATCCAACTTTATCTAAAGCTTCTAAAGCTTTTCTTTTTCTTGTTCTTTTTGATATACCACTTATAGTAAGTGCAAGTTCAACGTTTGCAAGAATTGTTTGATGAGGTATTAAATTATAACTTTGGAAAACAAAACCAACTGTATGATTTCTATATGAATCCCAGTCTCTATCTTTGTATTTTTTTGTAGAAACATTATTGATTATTAAATCACCTTTATCATATCTATCTAATCCACCAATAATATTAAGAAGTGTTGTTTTACCAGAACCTGATGGTCCTAAAATAGAAACAAATTCACTATCTCTAAAGTTCAAACTAACATCATCAAGTGCTACTTGAACTAAATCACCAGTTTTAAATTGTTTTGAAATATTTTTAATTTGTAACATTATTTCCTCCGATTACAATCCCTTTTTTATCCATTATATTTTATATCTAAACATGCTATTATACAAGTTTTTTTTATTTTTTTAACATAAATTTAATATTTATCCCAAATCATTTTATCAATACTTTTTGAACTATATTTTAACAAAAAATAAAACTGGAATTTCTTCCAGTTTTGTATCTTAATTGTTTATCCAACAAACATTTTAACCATATATAAAACATAGCAAATTAAATACATAACACCATTTCTTTTGCTCATCATGTTTTTTGGTGGTATATATTGGAATAAGAAAAGAAGTACTCCCGCTAGTAAGCAAATGATTAAATCTGTATTATAAGAAATATTAAAAGTTATTGGTTTTATTAAAGATGCAATACCAATAATAAAAGTCATATTAAATATATTTGACCCTATAATATTTCCAACTGATATATCACTATTTCCTCTTATTGCTGCAACAACACTTGTTACTAATTCTGGAAGGCTTGTTCCTATTGCAATAATTGTTAAACTTATTACTTTTTCACTTATATTTAAAGCTTCTGCTATGATAATTGAGTTATCAACTATAAAGTCTCCACCAAATTTTAATGCTACGATTCCTATTAATATTTTTAAAATACTTTGTAACAAAGTTTCTGGTTTATCATTTGGTACTTTATCATGTTCTTTATCAGCATTTTCTAATTCTGGCTCTGAGTCAAATTTCTCTCCTTTGATACCCATTGCAACAGTATAACCAATAAAAAGATTAAATAAAACTAATAAAATTACAGCTTCTGGTCTTGTAATAACATTTCCTGAATTACATAGAACTATAAATATTAATGTATAAGCAATACATAATGGTATTTCAATATATCTTGTTTCTTTTTTTAATTTTAGTCTTCTAATTGAAGCTGATACCCCTAAAATTAATAGTAAGTTTGCAATATTACTTCCTATTACATTTCCAAGAGACATATCAGAAAAACCTTTTGTAGCAGAGTTTATACTTACTAAAAGTTCTGGTAAACTTGTACCTATTGATACAATTGTTAATCCTATAACTATTTCTGGTATATGAAATCTTTTGGCGATTTGACTTGATGCTTCTACTAAATAATCAGCACCTTTTATTAACAATACAAATCCTAATACTATAAGTAAGATTGGTACTAACATTACATTTTCCTCCTAAATCAATTAAATATTATTTAATTTCATTACGATATTATAATTATATTTTCATTATTTTTCAAGATATTTTTTAAGTTTTTCAATATTCTTTTTAGCGTCATTAAATCCTAATTCATAAACACTTTGTAATTTTTGAGGATCTTTTTCTAAACGACCAATACCAATAGGTTCACTTGGTCTTATTACAAACACTTCACCTTTTTCCTCAAGCTCTATTAATTTTTCAACAGATTCATTATAAGTTTTATATCTACTACTAGAAACTTTAATAAATTCAGGATATTTTTTATAGAACATTTTATGAATTTTATCAGAATGTGGTTTCTTACGATAATTAATATCTCTTGTTAAAACTACTACTGTTTTATTGCATCCCATACTAATACATTTTTCAAATGGAATACTATCTGAAACACCACCATCTAAATACTTCTTGCCATCTATATCAACAATCTCAGAAACAAATGGCATTGCAGATGTTGCTCTTAAAAGTTCCATCTGCTCAAAAACATCTTTTAAAAGAATATACTCTGGCTTGCCTGTTTCAACATTAGTAACTGTCGCATAAAAATTAGTATTTGATTTTTTATATTCTTCATTATCAAACACATCAAGTTTAAATGGGACTTCGTAAAAAGCAAATTTTTTATTAATTATATTTTTACTCGTTAGTAAAGAAAATAATCCCATATAATTTAATTTTTTTGAAAATCTTTTATTATATCTAATAGCTCTTCCTCTTTGTTTTGAAAGGAAATTTACACCAAAAAGGGTTCCTGCCGAAACCCCAATTATATCATCAAATTCTATTTTTTCATCTAAAAATGCATCTAGTACACCACTAGTATACATTCCTCTCATCGCGCCACCTTCAAGCACTAATCCTTTTTTCATATTTTCCTCCTACCAAATATATGGTATTAATCTAAATTTAACTTTTTTCTTATATTCTGTATATCCTTCTAAACCTTTTTCTAAAACTTCTTCTTCATTTTTTATACGTTTTGCAAGTAAAAATGGATAAAAAATAAAAACTAAAAGTGCATATGTAGATCCTAATATTAAAGGCATAGCTAAAAATATCATAATTGTAGCAAGATACATTGGATGTCTTACTATAGAATAAAGCCCTGTATCAATTATTTTTTGCCCTTCTTGTATCTCAACAGTTCTAGATAAATATTTATTTTCTCGTAATACTTCAATATATAATCCATACCCAAACAAAAACAATAAACTTGCTTCAACTACTTGCCATCTTGTCATTTCTGACCATCCATATTTAAAATCAAGTGCTGTCATTACAAATCCAACAACTAAAATTAGTGAACTTAAACCAACTACTCCTTTTTGAGTTTTTTGTTTTTCTTTTAAGTTCATTCTTTTTTCTAGTAGCTCTGGATCTTTTATAAGTAACACCATTCCTACACCAGTTGTAGGAATAAAAAGCAATGCTAAAAATAACCAAGCATTTGGATAATCAATTGTTCCAACTGGTAAAAATAATAATAGCGCAGCAATTATAAAACCTAATACTAATGCACATATCATTTTTATAAATAATTTTAATTTCATAAAATCACTCCATTTCTTAAACAACTACATATTATATTATTTTGATTTGTTTTTCAATACAAAATAACAAAAACCTCCATGCATAAACATGAAGGTTTATCAACTATGATGCCATTGGTTCTGGATCTACCATAAGTGGTAAATTTACTTCTGCCAATGTATATATTTTATTTTCTTTTTCAGATTTATTTGATTTAAGACTTGCACAAGTTACCAATAAGACAATTATTTGAAGTATAGCACCAAATACTGATTTAAGATTTATACTATCAAATATAACTATTAAAGTTACTGGTATTCCTAAAAATCTATATACTTTTGTGTTCTTTTGCCAAATTGAATATGTATAAAGCATTGAACCTGCTGCATATAAAAGTGATAATGGTCCATTATATGTTGCTACTATAGAAATCAAAGATAAACTATAGATAAAACTAATTAAAACAATATCTTTTTTAGTTATAACTTTACTTTTACCATTAATTTTTTCATCTATCAAAAATATTATATCTCTTAATATTGATATTGCGCACATAGCAGAACTTGTATATGCTTCTAATAAAATAAATGTTATTGAATTTAAAAAGTTAGATAAAAAACTAAATGCTATTATCGCCTTTCTATCTTTTACCACATATGTAAGTGATAAAAATACATATACAAAAATTACAATTATTTGTGATGCTATAAATTTTCCTGTTAATTCTGCCACTAAAACTTCTCCTTTGTTAATATAAATTATTTTTACACTTCTAAAAAAAAAGTGCGCGCCTCCTCATTTATAACATTTAACTCTATATTAAATCAACCTCTATTAAATTCTTTTAGAGTTAAAAAAAGATGCCTATTTTAAAATAGACATCTTAAAATCTTTTATTCTTTATTAATCATGAGTATGCGTGAGTATACACACTTATCAAAATTACATACTTGCTATTACAGCACCATATGCTACTGAAAACTCTGAATCTTCTGGAACATAAAATTTAACATTTGTTCCAAGCATTTCAAATCTATCTAATACCTCTCTTACTCCAGGTAATGTAGTAATATTTCCTATTAATATTACATCCTTGTTTTCTTTATTAGCAACATTAAATGACGCCATAACTCCAATTATTTCAAATACCATATTTATTAATCCAGCTGCTATATCTTCTGGTTTTGAATCTTTACTTAATTTACCAAAATTTGCTAAAGTCAAATCTAAAGGAAGAGTTGATTTCTCTTCTTTTGTAATATCTTTAATTCTTAAATCTACATTTTCAACATTACCTTTTTCAATAAGCTCTAACATTTCATCAAAATTTGTAATTCCTAAAAAAGCTTTTGAAAAATTAAATAAAGTTCCAGCACCTACACCAGTTCCACCTAAATGTTTAACATCTGTTTTTGTAACATCTATAAATGCTGTTCCTGTACCAACACTTACTACTAAAGCTTCTTCTTTATCCATTAAAGAAAGTGCACCTTTTGCTATACCAACAAATTCATCTATAGTATTAACAGGATAATAAAAATCATCTTTATTTATATTATTAGCCCCTATCCCTGTAAAAACTATTTTTTCAACATTTATAATTTCATTATTTTTCAAAAATTCATCAAAATATTCTTTTGAAAATCTTCCTCTAATTATAGCCTTACTAACAATTTCATTTTCTTTTACTTCAATAACTTTTGTTGTTGATGTACCAACATCAATTCCTATAATACTCATAAGTTTTATCTCCTTATAATTTGATAATATTATTATAACAAAAAACAGCAATTTTACAATTGCTGCTTTAAAATAAATTATTAATTATCTTTTAAATGTGTAATAAATACTATAAATAGCTATTACTAAACAATCTCCTAAAATTATTCCTATTGTCATAACAGGATCAAAGAATGAAGATATTAAAGAAAATACTCCACCAATTACAAATGCATATCCGCATCTTATCATCATTTTCTTGTATACTTCTTCTGATTTAGGAACTATTTTACCTGTTCTTTTCGCATCTTCATAAGGTAGTTTTGGTGTATAGTTTCCTATTACTATAAATACTATTGATAAAAATATTGTTATTGCTTTACCAACATCTACTGAGTAATTAAGTGCAACCATAATTGATAAAATTACTACAACATTTGAAATTATCGGAATAACCCATTTAGATAGTCTAATCACCTTTGATTCTTTTACTTCTGGGTCTTTAGTTAAATCGCTAATTAATATACAAATTAATTGAAGCAAAGCCATAACTAATGGAAGTACATATATTATTACCCATTTAGGATCATATCTATCCACTTCACTTTTAAAATTAAAATGACCTGGTAATTTTTCTGGAAGATCACTGTAAAAAAATGTTCCATATACCATTGGTATTAATGTAAAAACTATAGTAAGCACTAAAGTTGACCACACAATTTTTTTCTTTTTCATTATCTTTTACCTCCTAATCCATAAATCCAAGTTAAAACATCCTCAAAAACTGAAACACTTAATTCATAATAAATATAATTTTTCCATTTACTCTCTTCAATAAGTTCAGCTTTTTTTAGTTGTGATAAATGATATGAAACTGTAGCTGCAGTTAAATTAAAGTGTTCCGCTATCTCTCCAGCAGACATTCTTTTTTCTTTTAAAAGTTCTAGAATATCTCTTCTTACAGGATCAGAAATAGCTTTTAATGTTTCTGACATTCCCATAACTATACCTCCATACTATTTAGAAATCTTTCTAATTAGATTATAGCATTTCACATTTTTTGAGTCAACAACTATTTAGATTTTTTTCTAAATAGCCTATAAAAAATTAGCTAGCTTCATTAAGAAACTAGCTAAAAATTATTATTATTCACTTTCTAAAAGATCTTCCATCATTTTATACATTTCTGGTCTTTCTTTTTTCAAATTAACAACTCTAAATGTTTCCTTATTTGCCCAAGCAAGTGTTGTTCTTCCTATATTCAAAAGTACTCCATCTTTATCATAAATATTATATTCCACAGTAAATTTTGCAGGAGATAATTCTACAAGTTTAGTTCTAACTTCTACTTCTTGATTATAATAAGCTGGTCTTTTATATTTACAATTAAGTTCAACAAGAGGTGTCATTAAACCACTTGCTTCAATTTCATCATATTTCATTCCAACTTTTGTAAAATATTCTGTTCTAGCTTGTTCATACCATACAGCATATACTGAATGATGTATTATTCCCATTTGATCAGTTTCTGCATATCTAGGTATTATTTTTGTTACTACTTCCACGTTATATCCTCCAAAATTTATTTTAATTATATTATCATAAATTCTACTTTAATTCAATCACACTGACTATCCAGTTTAAAAAAATGAAGGGTGGCCGTAACATGCCACCCAAGTCTTTTGTCTCTTTCTTAGCGTGCTCTAAGCAGTTTGCTGTTGAGCCAGCTGTACACGTCTTCGTATACCTTCTTATGTTCGGTTTCATGAAGCAGGTCGTGACGAAGTCCGGGATACATTACCAAGGTTGTATCACGTACTCCTGCACGAATGAAATTGGTGTAAGTCTTACCGACTGCATTACCAAAGTCACCTACCGGATCCTCCTCACCAGAGATTACAAGAACCGGCAGCTTTCGCCACATCTTCACCAAATTCTTCGGTTCTGCTGTATAAGACATGCCCCTGAGCATTTCTCTAAACAGACCCGGAGTAACATTGTGGCCTCTTAAACGGTCACCCACATACTGGTTGATTGCTTTACGATTAGAGCAAAGCCATTCAAATTCGGTAGTCTGAGGTTCAAAGTGCTTATTGTAGACGCCAAAGGCAAGATCATCAATAAGATCACTTTCTCCATCATCACCGTCTTTTACTTTGCCAATCCAAGCAGCAAATAAGCCGAGACCGATCTCCACTTTAGACTTGTCGCCGCTTCCCATTATGATGGCGGCATCAACATTGCCCGGATAATCGATCAGATACGTTCTTACCAGATAGGAACCCAGGGAAAACCCTAGCATGCCGTAAGGAAGATCAGGGTATTTAGCCTTGGTCTTCTCAAGCAGAGTGTTCATATCCTTCACAACGTACCACCAGCTACCTTGCTTTCCGAAATACATGGTAGGTCCATTGTCGGCTGCACCCGACATACCATGACCGAGATGATCATTTGCGACAACAACGAATCCCTTGCTGGTCAGATACTTTGCAAAAGCTTCATATCTTCCGATATGTTCGGTTATGCCATGCGCAATCTGAAGAACAGCTATCGGCTCTACGCCGTTGTCAGGCGACCATTCGATCGCATTGATCATGTGTTTTTTGTCTGCTGATTTGTACGTGATTTTTTCATTTTTCATACTGAAAAACCCCCTTGAATGTAATGAATCTATCGAAAAATGAGACATGCAGCACAATTAAAACTACATTTGTTTCATTTAAATGTGTACTGCTCGACGTAAGAAAGCACAACATTGTGCTCCTTATTATCATTCTAGCACTAATATTTTTAAAATACAAATACTTTTTTACAAAAAAATTA
Source organism: Candidatus Scatovivens sp. (assembly GCA_045613965.1). Classification (GTDB taxonomy): domain Bacteria; phylum Bacillota; class Clostridia; order TANB77; family CAG-508; genus Scatovivens. Next base: position 13,106 of record JAZLBY010000065.1, on the reverse strand, counting down.
GAGAGTCTAAAACCCTCTAATTTCAATACTTTAATATATTTTTGCAATTTTTTGACCTCTTTCATATCCATTTTTATAAAATGTTTTTATATCATCTTTTAAATAATCTTTTCTATAATAAAGCTCTAATGTTATTGGTCCATTATAATTACAATCTTTTAATTTATCAACAACTAAATTCCAATTTACTGTACCATCATAAGGTAATAAATGTTGGTCATCAGATTTATCATTATCATGAAGATGTACTGCAAAAATTCTATTTTTTACAAAGTCATGATTAAAATCATCATCAAAATGAGCATGAAAATGTCCTGCATCAAAACACATTCCAACATGTGAATCTGTTATATTTCCTAAAACATATTCTAAATATCCTCTTATTTTTGTATTTTCAAAAGCAACTTTTACTCCAACTTCTTTTGCATAATCAGTAATTTTCTTAATTCTATTTAATCCTATCTCATTATACATTGGAGCAACATGTTTACTTGTTAAATGCATTATTACAAGTTCTATTCCTCTTTCTTTGCATTCTCTTATATTCCTTTTATATCTTTCTACTAGAGCTTCACCTTCATCACCTTCTACCCAAATAGAATTAATGTTTTGATATCCTAAATGAGCAAATATAATATTTAAACCTTGTGATTTAATGTATTCAACTTGTTCTTCTTGAGTCATGCTCCAATCTTTATTATCGTACCATTGAACAAATACATTTTTAAATTTTGCCTCTTTAATTGCTTCAATTGTTTCTTTTACTGTTACATCTTTGTTTCCATATTGAACTACTACTGCTAATTCTTTCATAAGATATTCCTCCAATTCATGTTAAATATTTATTTATCATGCTTATCCATATTATCATAAATAGCTTATAAATTCAACCATTTTTGACTTTTATGTCAACCCGTGATATAATATCTTTAGGAGTATTTATACTCTTTTTTCTGTGGTGGGTTACCCGTCTCTTACTACACTCTCGTGATGGTGCCCACTGCCAAACATGTGGGAGAATGAGGTTTAAGATGTTCGAAGAAAGACCCTTTGCACGGTTCATCCCCGAGGTTACCAAGACCAAGCACAGCACAATCATCAGAAACAAGTTCTTTGCCTTAAAGCATCCAAAACTTACAGGCTTCATTTGTTTTTTGGTATTTGCTGTCATAGCATGGATTACCCTGCCACTCTTTTTCACATCGACCACTGTTACAGTCTATAATCCCAACATCGAGTCCTGGAATAAAGTTGTACCATCATACACAAACAAGATTGTTAGTGATTGGAAATCAACCAACCAGCCAACCGTATTTTGGGGTGATAATGGCTACATTGTCGTTATCGACTGTAACTACGAAGCTCTTTCTATTTCCTATCAAACTTCCGGAAGTTACACCTGGTTTATGACCGAAGGTGAATATCGCGGAAACGATCAATATTTCATTCCTGCAGTACCTGTTACAGTAGATTTTGGAACTAATGCCAAATTTGTAACATACCGCATTGAACTGTATACTGATCAAGGAGTAGAAACGACTTTCTTTACAACCAAATACTAATATCCCACATACAACAAAACCCGAGACTTGCTCGGGTTTTTTCCATTTTATTTTTTTAATTTTTTCATTTTTAAATTAATACCAATTAAAAAAATTATTATTAAAAGTATTGAAACAATAATTATTATACTTCCATAAATTATCACATAAGGTTCTATATAAGTATTAAATGAAGCAGCCACATTTGATTCGTATGATACTCCAGAATAATCAAAAACGATAATTTTCTCTTCTTCTATTCTAGGATTTCCTCCATATCTATACATTCCTATATGAGATTCACTTGGAGCTATAAAAGTTTTATATTCACTATTTTCATTTTTTATTCTCAATCCTATTTTCAAATTTCTTATGTCATCATGTTTATAAACAAATTCATTTGATTCTATATTTGATATATCAAGTTCTTTTATAGGAGTCAATTTATAAGATTTATAGTTAGTTGTTTTTGCACAAACAACACCTTGTTGAAGCACCATTGAACAACCAATTTCAAAATCTTCTTTAGTTTTATAAATATGATCATACGCATAATCATAATCTATAGTTCCATCTTCTGCCACTTCCATAAAAAAGCCGCCACCAATTGCATGTTCTATATCATCTTTAAATCTTCCTGATAAATAATTATAATGAACTTTCTGATCAACAAAATAATTTTCTGTATCATGTTCTTTTAAATGATCAATCATTCCATCTCCATATGGTTCTACTACTTCATGTGTCGTTTCATAATTAAAACCAGTCTCTTCCATTTCACATTCTTCAAAATTAACAAGCTCTATCTTTTCAATTTTTTCATTTATATTTTTAACTTTTATTGTAAATTCTTTTGCATCAAAGTAATTAATCGATGCATATACATTGTTAAAACTAAAAACGCTACAAAAAATTAATAAAGCTCCTAAGAATTTTTTCATAAGATTTCACCTCTATAATTATTAAATCATAACCAAATAACAATTACAATATAAAAGAAAAAACTGAACCTATAAAAGTTCAGTTTCTTGGTGCCCGAGGCGGGACTCGAACCCGCATGGTTTCCCGCACGATTTTGAGTCGTGTGCGTCTGCCAATTCCGCCACTTGGGCATATCTAATACGTTAATTATCTTAACACATAATTTTTAAGTTGTCCATATTAAAAATAAAAAATGGGAAGATTTTTTCTTCCCATTAATTTTTATAATATTTCTTTTTTGAAACTTGTTCCATGTTCAAGTTTTTCCATTCCAAATATATCAAGAATTGTTGCTGATATATCTGCAAATGTATCTCTTGTTCCTAAATTAACATTTGATTTTAAATTTCTACCATATGCTAAAATTGGAATATATTCTCTAGAATGATCTGTACTTGGAGTACTTGGATCATTACCATGATCAGCTGTTAAAATTAAAATATCATCATCATTTAAAGCTGACATTATTTCAGGTAATTTTTTATCAAATTCTTCTAAAGCTTTAGCATATCCTTCAATGTTATTTCTATGTCCATATAACATATCGAAATCAACTAAGTTAGTAAATATCATATCTTCTTCAGCATTTTTTATTGCATCAATAGTTTTTTCAATTCCATCAGCATTTCCATTAGTATGAATAGCTCTATTGATTCCTCTTCCTGAGAATAAATCTTCAATTTTACCAATAGCTAAAACTTTTTTATTATTTTCTTGGAATGCATCAAGCATTGTTTTACCAAAGTCTTCTGCTTCCCAATCTTTTCTATCATATGTTCTAGTAAAATCACTTCCACATGTTCCAACAAATGGTCTTGCTATAACAGTACCAATACCGTATCCAAGTTCATCTATAGTTTCTCTTGCAATCTTACATAGATTATGTAATACAGGAACTGGCATCATATCTGTATGAGCAGCAATTTGGAATACACTATCAGCAGATGTATAAACGATTGGTTTACCTGTTTTTATTGATTCTTCTCCGTATTTCTCTAAGAAATATGTACCTGAACCTTTTTCGTTACATATAAATCCTGGAATATTTCCTCTTTTTGCAACTTCATCTAAAAGTTCTTGTGGAAATCCTTCATAGTATGTTTTGAATGGTTCGTCTTTAATAAAACCAGCAATTTCCCAATGTCCAACAGGACTGTTTTTTCCTTTTGTTTTTTCTGCAGCTTTACCATATACACCAATTGGCATATCCTCTTTTTCATTAATGTTTAAACCATCAATGTTGTAAAGTCCAAGTTTTCTTAAATTAGGAAGATTCATAGTAGTATTATTATAAATACCTTCTATTGTGTTACTTCCAACATCTCCGTATTCAGCCGCATCTGGTGCTTCTCCAACACCGAAACTATCTAATACTATAATAACTGCTCTTTTAATCATAATCCTTCATCCCTTGTATAAAAATTTAGGTTTTAAAGTCCTATAACTTAATTTTCTATTGTCTTAACATCAACATCATATTCATAAACAAATACATCTTTTGTTTTAGGAAGTATTAAATTATTACTTTCTGTAAAATAGTTATTTGTTCTGAATTTTGTTTTAGATACTAAATTAAATTCTAATCTCTTAGCATCAATTAATACGCTAGTAGATTCATCCATACCGATTGGTAATGTTTGATTTGAGTTATCATAAAACATAATATTTGAATAATATAATAGTGGTAATTCTTCTTTATAGTTAAGTTTAATTAAATTTAAAGCTCCTTCACCATTATCTTTGTATTCTGATAATGCTTTTTCTACATCTAAATTATAAACTTCAAAAGCATTTTCATTAACTGTTTCTGTTATTTGACATACTTTATAAAGTGAAAAATCATATTCTGCTTTAGCTTTAGGAATAGCTCCTTCAATAAATGTAATTATACTTTGTAATTTTTCAGTAAAATCAAATACATCAATTTTCTTATTAACATTAAGTATTTTAAATTTACTTCTATTGTTTTCTCTATGTCCTCTGCTACCGATATATTTTAATTTTGTACTATCATCAGATACATTACCAAATATATCAAATGTTTCTTCTTCAATTAAAAGTCTATTCTCATTGAATTCATCTTTTAATCTTAATAAACAATCTTCTAAAGCTTTTTGATTTAGATCATTTACTCTAAGCATATTAAGAAGTGGTAATACTTCTGTGTTTGCTATGTAAACACTATCAAGTTCTTCTCTAGATAATTTCTTTCTTTGAAGAGTATCAACTTTAGCTCCCAAGTCTTCCATATCTGTCTCAAGTTCAAATGCTCTTTTTAAAGATTTTTTATTATCATCCCTGTCTGAATCATCACCCATTTCTAGGCTTAATTTCTCATCTTTATTAGAGAACTTCCAGAAATCAAATATACTCTTTTTGTGTTTATCTATTTCTTCAATATAAAGATTTGCGTTCTTAACTTTAGATATAATATTCTCAAGTTTTAATCTTTGAGCTTTTAAATCTTGATTTAAGTTTTTATAATTTCTTACACCTTTTTCAAGTAATGCAAAAACTGTAACTAAATCTTCAATTGTATAGAATTTTTTATCTTTCATTGTAGTTTGAAGTGGTGCTGTATTAACTGCTTGTGAAGCTAATAATTCATTTTCTTCTTCGCTACGACGTTTTCTTCTTGCAGATTGAGTATCTGATACAATCTTTTTATTAATTTTATTTGATTTAAAGAAATATTTCATTTTACCAATAAATGTTTTCTTATATTCAAGGTAAGTTGAGATTTCTCTTTGCTTAATTAAATACTCATCTTCTTTTGCTTTAACTGCAAACTTAATATTAGCAAGTTCTTCTTCTATTTCTCTAATCTTTTCATTTTGAATTTTTATTTCGCCTTCAGCAACTTTGAATTGTTCTTTAACAAAATCAGTTAACATTTCAAATGTTAATCTTGTTTCTCCGATATATAATTCTAAACTATTATTGCTATCGATTTTTGTTGTAAATTCAAAACGATTTTTAATTTCTGTTTGCAAGATAAATAAAGCTTTTAAAAGCTTATAAAATTTAAGCGCCTCTTCTCTATTTGTAAGTTTTATCTTATAACTACTTTTAACATTATCATATACAATTGTTTCACCTGTAATTTGAAGTGATAATGAATTTGTTTTATTATATACTTCAAAAGACATAGCCCAATTTTTTGTAAATAGCCATAAGTAATTTTCAAGATCAGCAATCTCTGTTCTATTTAAATACTCTTCAGAGTAATTCATCGCATTAATTGGAACATATACTCTAGGTACTGTTTTACCACCATTTTCAAGATAGTCAATTTTTGCTTTTAATAGATAGAAAAATTCAGCAAAAGTTTTCTCTTTCGAGCAAACAATCATAAAATATCTATTAGTAGCTTCAGAATAATATATTTGCCACATATTATCTTTTGGATATACTACTTTAAATGGTTCTTTTTTCTCTAATTCTTTTTGAATACTTGCTACATTTTCTATTTCAGGAACAGTAACTGTTTCAAGCATTTTTAAAAACATTGTATATCTTTCGATATCTTCTTCTTTTTTAGCTGGAAATATGTACTTAAATAATGGCAATGCATTTGAATATTTATCTTTTAATGAATCTGTTCGTAGACATGGTGAGATTAATATATCAATTTTGTCGATTGGTACAAAGCGAAAAATTCTATGATCTTTATCGTTATTCAATCTAGATACATTGAAATTAAGTGGTTGATAGTCTACTATTTCATTTGGAACATTTTCTAAGTCTAAATTCAAATATTGCAATTTCTTTTGTAATTCGCCTTTTGTAATATTCTCCACCTTACTTTCCCCTCTTCTTTATAATATAGGCACAGTATATCACAGAAATTTCGTTTTATCAATTACTTGAACTCATTTTATTTATCATTTTTTACAATTTTTTTACAAAAAAGTAAAGTCGTTAAATTTACTTTAACGACCTTCCTTTTTTATTAATTTTTATTTCATTATTTCTGATATATTTCCTACATAAAATACATCAAGTTTACTGATCGCTCTTGTTATTGCAACATATAAAAGTTTAATATCTAAGACTGTATTTTTATACTTTTCATCATTTACATTAAATAGCATTACACAGTCAAATTCTAAACCTTTAGCAAGATATGATGGCACTATCGATATACCAGCATTATACTCTGAATCTTTGCTTTGTATTAATTTAACATCTTTATTTAACTTTTCAATTTTTTTCTTAATAAACTTACATTCATCAATATCTTTTCCGATTATTGCTATTGATTTATATCCTTTATCTAGATATTCTTTTATTTTTAAATGTATTGAATTTATTATCTCTTCTTCAGATTCTTTTTTATCAATATAAATAGAATCAGCTCTATTTACTACTGGTTCACCTTTAATGATATATTGTTTTTCATATTCTGGTAATTTATCAATTACTTCATTTGCTTTTTTCATAATATCTTTCGTTGTTCTATACGTCTTCTCTAAAGTAGTATAAGAAACATTTCCATCAGGAAATTCTACATCCATAAATTTTTTCCAATTTTCTATTCCTCTATATGAATGAACACCTTGTGCGATATCACCAAGTATTGTCATCGAATTACTCTTCAGGATTGTTTTTAACACACTAAATTGGAACTCTCCATAATCTTGTGCCTCATCGACTATAACATGTCTTAAAGCCGTTTTAACTTTAGTTCCAAACACCTTATAATGTATATATATAATTGGTGCTAAATCTTCAAATGTTATCTCTCCATTATTTAAATTTTTCATAGTATTTCTTACTAAATAACTACCAATTATTTCACTGTCTATATGATCAAATACATAATTGTTTATAAAATCTTTATATAGTTCTAAACAGTCTTTCTTATTTATTTTATTAAAGTAGAAGTTTACTATATTCATGTTATCTTTATCAAGTTTCTTTAAAACATCTTCTGACTCTTCGAATATTTCTATTCTCTTTTGTCTTTTTTCTTCTTCTGAAAGACTATCATCTTTAAGCATTTTATTTATTTTGAATGTTCTTTTTTGTATTATTGTTTTCTCTATTACATCTTTATTATTTTTTATTTTTGAAAAAATGTGTTTCTTTACTTCGTTAATTCTTTTCTCAAAATCCAAATCTTTATATGTATCACAAAATAACTTTTGGATATTGTCATATCTCATTATTCTTACATTTTCAAGTATAAAATCTTCTTTAGGCAAATAATTCTCTTCTAGGCATTTTAAATATCCATCTACTACATTTTTAAACTCAATAGATGATTTTAATTTTGATTCAGCAATTATTGTATCAACATCACCATGATTGATATCATCAAACTCTTTATTTACTATAGTAACTAATTTTTCATTACTATCTGAAATCTTAAGTTTCTTACCAATTATTTCATATGCTAAATCTTCAAATGTATATTGTTTTACATTTTCAACACCTAAATCAGGAAGTACGCCAGATATATAATTTAAAAAGAATTTATTTGGAGCAATAATCATAAAATTCTCTGGATCAAATTCTTTATCCCAATTATAAATTAAGTAAGCTATTCTATGTAGCGCTATTGTTGTTTTACCACTACCAGCAACTCCTTGAACTATTAAAGCTTTATTCATATCTGCTCTTATAATATTGTTTTGCTCACCTTGTATTGTAGCAACAATATTTTTAAGCCTATCATCAGCTTTTTCTTCTAATGCTACTTGAAGTAGTTCATCATTTGCTTTCAAATCAATATCAGAATATTTTTCCAGAATTTGGTTTTCGATAAAGTATTGCCTTTTTAAAGATATTTCACCTTCAACATTTCCGCCAGGTGATTTGTAATGAGATTTTCCGATGCGACCATCGTAATAAAGATTTGAGATTGGAGCTCTCCAGTCTATTATTATTGGTTCTTGACTTTTACTATCAATAATTGATAGTTTACCAATATAAAGCTGTTCTTTTTCTTCACCATTTGCCTTAAAATCGATCCTTGCAAAATACGGCTTTGTTTTAATCTTTCTTAAGTCCATGATTTTTTTGTGTCCTAAGTACACTAAGTGAGCTCTTACATACGAGTCTTTCTCGTAACTAGAATCAGTTTTTGCTAGATTATTTTCTAGCTCTTTTTCTTCAGTATCAAGCTTTTGGCAAACTTGCTTCAGCTTTTCTTTTTCTCTTAAAAATTCTTTTTCGTCCATTTTTTAACCTCCCTAAAATCAACTTAAAAAAACTTCCAGTTAGAAAATATAATGTAATTAAATGCACGCAAAAAAGCGACAGACTTTTAATTTTATAGGGTCTATCAAAAACTAAAAGTCTGCTAAAAATCATATAAAAAAGACATCTATTTTTTACCCAATAGATGCCCCTTGCCTTTTTGAATGTATTTAAGATTATAACACATAAAATATTTATTGCAAGTATTTTTTCAAATTTCTTAAAATTAATTTACAAAAATCTTTTTTAGTGGTTAAATTTATTTATGAATAACATCTTATTCAAGGAGAATACATATGAAAACATTTTTAAAAATAATAAAAACTTTAATTATAATCACTATAATTCTTCTCATCTCTTATTTTGGATACCAAGAATATTTACAAGCCAAATACCCTTTGCATAAAATCGCTGTATTACTCAATCAAGTAGAAATACCAGATAATATACATATAAAAATTAATTCAGTCGATGATATTTCAGATTATACTCGTGAAATATATTTTAAAGATAATATAATTCATAAATATCAAAAAAGCATTTCATTATTAGAAAACGGACCAAGTTATGAATATTTTAACATTATAACTGATACTAGTGTTGTAGAATTTTGCTATGATCCCAAAACTATCCTTGAATATGATAAATTAGATTTTGACTTTACTGCTGAAGAAGAAATGATGTTAATATATACATCTGGAGCTGGCGATGTCTTTTCTCAAGTATCAAATGCAGCAAATCAAGGTATCAACAAAAACCCTTACAGATATCTTGGAAAAGTTACTATAGACGACAAAGAATGTTTAAAATTCTCAATTGATAACATTACTTCAATATACAAAAAAACAATCTACTACATGGATATTGAGACAAATTTAATTATAAAAACAGAAGGTTATACATCAAATGACTTAGAAACACCACTTTTAATAACTACTTATGAATATAACTTTAATTCAGTCACAGATTTAAAAGAATTTGATAAGAATGATTATCCAGATTTTACTTATACAAAACAAAAAAGATAGAACAAATTGTTCTATCTTTTCTATTTTTAAATATCTAATTTAAATTTAAATTCACCTAAATAATCAAATGCTTTCTTTTGATAAGCATATCCAGAATGATGAATTAAATCTAAAAACTCTACATAGATACAATCATCTATTTCATAACCTTTACCTAAATCTAGATCTAGATCAATCATAAATAAATTCGAATAAATATCTTTTTGATTCTCATCATAAACTACATATGGTGGTTTATAAAAGTAAAAATGTTTTGTATCATTTAATCTATCAAGTTTATATCCTTTAGTTGATAATTGTGAATACATTTTATATTTATAAACAAAATAATCAATATCATCTACATATTGTTCATTTCCTTCAGTTCTATAATTATAAAACACATTACTATTATCATGTACTCTTATCATAGATGTAAGCATTGATATTTGATTTTTCATGTTTTCTATTTTGAATGTAGCTTTTAATTTCCCTGTTTCTTTATCATAAGAATTATTCTCTAAAGTAATTTTTATATCATTATGTGAAAGTTCTTTTTCTCCATTTATATTTTCTAATATTTCTCTTTCAGCATAAATTTTTCTATAAGTAAGTTTTTCTCTAATAGTAACTAAGTTATCATCCATAAAAAAATCATAAGACAAATTAACTATTATAGTACATAATATTAACATCAAAAAAACTATAAATAATTTCTTTTTCATATATACCTCATTTATTATTGAAATAAAGTAATATCATCTACTTTAACTGCAAAATATGGATTTTCTTTACCATCTTCTACTAAGAACATTACGAATTCTTCATCACAATTAAAGTGTCTAGGTTCTTTCTTTTCAGGTTCTAAAATAATTGAAGAAGTAAATGTAACATCCATTACAGCTTCGCTTTTTATTTCTCCACCTTTATTATCTAATTTTAATTTAATAGTTTGCATTGCTGCATTTATTTCACCCATGCCATCTGGTGTTTTAAATGATTTACCAACAAGTTCATTATAATTTCTTAATACATCAAATTCTAAATTAGGCATTTTAAATGTATCAATTGCATCAAAAACTTTATTTCCTTCATAACTATTTGCTCTTGCTTTTGCTACATTATAAATGTCTTTGAAATTAGTTTCAAATTTATCTTTTCTTACTAAAACAATTCTATCTGAATCTTTTGTTTCTATCTCTATTGCAAAATCATCTTCATTTTCATAGTATAAAACATTTAATTGATTATCTACTTTTTTATTTGTACTTGATTCTACTCCAAAATAATTAACATTATCTTGCACGCCAAATTTACCTTTATCTAAAATATCAAATTCTATTGGGAATTCAAATTCTCTTTTTAGCATTGCATAGAATAAATATCTATCTACTCCTGCTGTTTCTGGATCAAGTGCATTTGATGACCAATCTATTTTATCTAAAACATCACTTGTTTCACCAAATTTATCTTTAATTCCTTTTTCGATTTCAGCTTTTAAATCTAAATTTTTAATACCGTATTTTTTATAATAATATTTTTCTGATAAATCATTTGCTGTAAATGTTTGTTTATTTAAATTTTCAGCAATTGGAAGTGATTCTTCAAACACAGGTTTTGTACCTATTACTTCATCAATCATATCATTCCAAATAAGTTGCATTGTACCACACCATGCAGAGTTTGTTGTTAATGTATCAACTAAAGTTGGAACTACATTTAATTTATCTGACTTTTCTTCTTTATCAACAACTTCAATTTTTGAAATATCTATTTCTTCTTCACCTTCTACTTCTTTTTCTGTTTCTTCTACAGTTTCATCTACAATCATATTCTCTCTATTTTTGTTTTCTTCTACATCAGCTTTTACTGTAAAATAGATCCATCCATATACTGTAGCTGCGATTAACGCAATTATTAAAAATGCTTTTCCTAAAAATTTTAACATAATTTAGTACCTCTCTTTTTTCTTAATGTACATATAAATTATATCCATAATAATTATTTTTAGCAAGAAAAAAGAAGGTATAAAATTAATTATACCTTCCTTCATTTTATCTTACAAAGTTTTCAACTTCTTCTTTAATTTTAGCAACAAAATTGTCGATTGGCATAGCACCAATATCTCCTTCTTTTCTTGCTCTAACTCCAACAGCACCTGCTTCTACTTCTTTTTCTCCAAGTATTAACATATATGGTACTTTAGAAAGTTGTGCTTCTCTAATTTTGTAACCAATTTTTTCTTGTCTATCATCAAGTTCAACTCTTAAGCCTTCTTTAGCAAGTCTTGCTACTACTTCTTCAGCATATGCTTTTTGGTTATCAGATATTGGAAGAACTTTTACTTGAACTGGTGCAAGCCATACTGGGAATGCTCCAGCAAAATGTTCTGTAATAATTCCAATAAATCTTTCAAATGATCCAAATAATGCTCTATGGATAAGAATTGGAACTTTTTTATCTCCATTTGAATCAATATATGAAAGATTAAATCTAAGTGGTAATTGGAAATCAACTTGTACTGTTCCCATTTGCCATTCTCTTCCTAAACAATCTTTCATCTTAATATCGATTTTTGGACCATAGAATGCTCCATCACCTTCATTAATTCTATATTGATTTTCTCCACATAATTCATCTAATACTGATCTTAAATTAGCTTCAGCTTCATTCCAAAGTTCAATATCTCCCATGAAATCATCTGGTCTTGTAGATAATGTTAATTCGAAATCTAATCCAAATATTCCATATAAGTATTTAGCGATTTCAATAATATCTTTAATTTCAGAACCAATTTGATCTTGTGTAATAAAGTTATGAGCATCGTCTTGTCTGAACATTCTAACTCTAAATAGACCATTTAATTGTCCTGATTTTTCATTTCTATGAATAACGTCTATATCATTAAATCTTAATGGTAAATCTTTATAACTTCTTAATTTTGAAGCAAATATTTTAATAGCATTTGGACAGTTCATTGGTTTTAATGCTTGTTCTTTTCCATCTGAATCTGTTAAAACAAACATATCTTCTTTATAGTGATCCCAGTGTCCTGATGTTTTCCAAAGTTCACTACTATTTAATTGTGGTCCAGAAAATTCTAGATAACCTCTTTTTTCATGTTCTTTTCTCCAAAGGTCAATTAAAATGTTCATCATTTTAAATCCTTTTGGCATCCAATATGCCATACCTGGAGCTGTTTCATCAAAGAAGAATAAGTCTAATTCTTTACCTAATTTTCTATGATCTCTTTTTTTAGCTTCTTCAAGCATATTTAAGTATTCTTCTAGTTCACTTGCTTTAGGGAATGAAATACCATAAATTCTTTGTAACATTTTATTTTTTTCATCACCTCTCCAGTAAGCTCCTGAAG